>DATIWA010000060.1:0-3744 GCA_035465515.1 Candidatus Limnocylindrales bacterium
TCAGGCGGACGCCTCCGCGGTGGACGCGCAGGACCTGGGCATGGTGCGCCGTAACTTCGCTGATCTCCTGCGCCCGATTACCGGTCCGGTGAAGATTGATCGCGTGGAACCCGTGCGCGACCCGGCAGGACAGATCGTCGCGTATCGCGCCTGGGTGCGGAAGTAGCAGGCCAAATTTAACTTGGAAATCCTTTCAATGAAAGTTCGTTTGCTGGTCTCAATCCTGTCTTTGGCGGTCCCGCTTTCCCTGGCGGCCCAGGGTGCCGCTCCGCCTTCTCCTTCGCCGGGCACAGGCGCAAAGGCGCCGGCCGCTCCTTCCGGCGGGACTGTCAAGGTTCCTGCCGCCACGCCGGCAAACCGCCCTTCACCTCCTCAGGCCGGAGCGGGAGACTTGAAGGCTGTGCTGGCGCAAATGAACGCCGCCGCCGCCCATTTCAAGTCCGCCCAGGCGGACTTTGAATGGGACCAGTACCAGAAGGTCGTCAATGAGACTGACGTGCAGTCCGGAGAGATCTACTTTCGGCGGTCTGGATCGGGCACTGACGCCGCCGTACGCGTCGCCAAACCCGATGCCAAAGAGGTGGTATTTTCCGCGAAAGAAGGCAGGCTCAGCCTGTACCAGCCCAAAATTGACCAGGTGACTGAGTATCAGGCCGGCGGCAACAAGACCTTGGTGGAGTCTTTTATGAGCCTCGGCTTCGGCGCCAGCGGAGACGATCTGCTGAAAAACTATGACATAAAGATGGATGGCTGGGAAAATGTGGATGGAACCAGGACAGCCAGGCTGGATATGGTCCCGAAATCGGAAAAGGTGAGGGCTTCCGTGAATCGCGTGGTACTGTGGATCGATCCGGAGAGAAACGTCTCTCTCAAGCAGCAGTTTTTTGAGCCTGCCGGCGATTACCGGCTTACTCATTACACAAACATCAGGCTTAACACCAGGGTTCCAGACAGCGCGTTCAGGCTCAAGACAACCTCCAAAACCAGGGTTGTCCGTCCGCAATAGTTAAGAAAATGGCCTGCGCGCCCGTCTTTTAGTGCTGCAAGAATCTGATAATCTGCAACAGTAAGGGTGCTGCCGGCATCCAAGTTTGCGGCGAGGAGTATGTAGTGGCCAAAGTATTTACCATCCCGGTTGTTCCCGATCCCAGTCGCCGCAAAGCCAAAAAACGCACCCCCGATCCTCGCTATATCGAAGGACAGCGCCTGCTTGTGGAAGCCATGAAATACCTGGCGCAGCAGGACCCGGAGGGCAATAAGGAAGCTGTGATGCTGCTTTCCGAGCACTTCCGCACCCGCTTTCGCATGTCGGACCGCCCTGCGGAATTCAGTACCCTGTCGCCAGAGTTGGTGTGAGCCGGTGCGAGTTCCCGTGCTTTACAATCCTTAACATTAAGATATACCAAATTTAGAATCACATCCCCGAATCCGCTATTAAACATTGAATTGTTAATGGTTTGGCGGCCCGCAACTCTCTGATTTTGTGGGAACTCTGTCCCGGCACAACACTTGCTATGTACCTGTCCAGAGATTTAGGGGTTGCTGCGTGTGCATTTTCGAATGATGGAGATGCAGATGCAAAATAATCATAGACTGCGCGGCGTAGTACTGGTCTTCGCAGCTTGTCTGGCATTGGTTTGGTGCATCCCGTCTGTGGGTCAGGTGCTGAAGGGTTCCATCTCCGGCACTGTCAACGATCCTCAGGGCGCGGTGGTGGCCGGTGCACAAGTAAAAGCGACAAACTCGGCGACGGGCACTGTTCTGAGCACGATCTCAGACAGCTCCGGCCTGTTCCGATTCAATCTGATCCCGGTGGGCGACTACAAAGTGGAAGTATCGGCCCAGGGATTCAAAACCGCGGTACAGAACAACATTCTGGTGGCAGCCGGACGCGATAGCGGCCTCGGCGCAATCAAGCTGACGGTGGGCGAGGCCAGCACGACCATTGAAGTCACCGCCGCCGCTCCGCTGATTGAAACCACCCAGTCGCAGGTGACCAACACCTTTGCCGGGACCACGCTGACCACGTTTGCCGGCATTCAGGAAAACCAGGGTCTGGACAATCTGGCGCTGTTTGTGCCCGGCGTGGTGTCGGTGCGCGACAACTCGTTCTCCAACACCAACGGCGGCGCCGGCTTCTCGGTGAACGGACTGCGCGGCCGCAACAACGACCAGCAGATTGACGGTCAGAACAACAACGACAACAGCGTTGCCGGCCCGGGCGTATTCGTCTCGGACACCGAGTTCGTGCAGCAATACGTTCTGATCACCAACCAGTTCGGCCCGGAATACGGCCGCAACGCCGGTTCAGTGGTGAACGTCATCACCAAGTCGGGCTCCAACGCATGGCATGGCAGCATCTACGGCAGCGAGAACAACTCGGTCCTCAACGCCATGAGCAGCTTCCAGAAGCGGTTCGATACCGACAGAAACGGGCTCCCGCTTACCCGTCCGAATCGCCTCAATGACGAGTTTGCCGGCTTCACCATTGGCGGGCCCTGGGTCAAGAACAAGCTGTTCTTCTTCAGCGGCTTCAACCAGGAGATCACCTCCACCAAGGGCATCTTCCACAGTGACCGCCTCACGCCCACGCCCAACGGTCTGGCTACCCTGGCCGGTTGCTTCCCCGGCAGCACGGGTCTCGCGGCATTCCAGATCAGGGGCCCCTTTGCTATTTCGGGGGGAGATCCTATTCCAACAGTGGATCCCGTTTCGAAAACATTCACCACCTTGACCGTCGGTGCCTACCCTAATGTCGAATTTGGCGGTGTCACCCGCGTGCTTCAGGCGCCGGGGCACCAGTTCAACTTTACCAATCGTGTTGACTGGCAAACCAGCAATGACACCATCATGGCCCGGTACCTGTTCAATCGCGGCAACTTCTTCAACAACGACTTCGGCGATGGCGCTGCCGGCTATCCCATCAGCGTCCCCGCTCTGAGCCAGGCCACCCTGGTGGGCTGGACCCATAACCTGTCCTCACGGATGGTGAATGAAGCCCGCGTAGGCTACACCCGCTTGAATGTGGACTTTGGCGGCAACAGCATCGGCACAGTGCCCACCTCAAATGGCATAGGCAACGCACCCACGCGCGTTACGTTCTCTGCGCCCGGGTTCCTGGCTTTTGGCCCTGCCACCAACCTGCCGCAGATGCGGATCGTCAACACCTATCAGGCGCAGGACAACTGGAACTTCGTGGCCGGCAAGCACACCTTCAAGGCCGGCGTGAATTACACCTTCCAGCGCACTCCCAACGTGTTCCTGCCCGCCATCAACGGCGCATTCCGGTTTAGCAACTGGAACGCCTTTATGGCCAACACCCCCAACCTGGTGCAGCTTGCCTCCGGCAATCCCAACCTGGATTTCCGCGAGCATGACACCTTCCTCTACGGTGGCGATGACTGGAAGATCGGCCGCAACCTGACCCTGAACCTGGGCATCACCTGGTCCTATTACGGCCAGCCGGCCAATCTGTTCAACCAGATCACGGTTCCCCGTGAATCGGATCCGGCCACGGCGCTGTGGGCCACCACCTCTTCGCCCACAACAACCGGGAGTGCCACCAGCCCGATCAACGGCCAGCCGATTCCTCTTTCGGCGCGTACGTTCCCTGTGTTCCCCGCGCCCAAGAACAGCTTCGGCCCCAGCCTGGGCTTCGCCTGGTCACCGCAGTGGGGCGGCATCCTGACCGGCGACGGCAAGACCACCATCCGTGGCGGCTACCGTCTCCTGTACGATCCGCCG
>DATIWA010000061.1:0-1628 GCA_035465515.1 Candidatus Limnocylindrales bacterium
CAAGGCGCTGAACCCCAAGCGCGCAGATCAAAGGATCGGCAGCTTCTCCGTCAATCGCAATACCGGCGCCTGGTCTGATTTCGCAGACTCTGATCCCGCCGCCAGGGGCGGCGACCTTATTAGCCTCTACGGCTACCTTCACGATTTGAAACCGCTCGACGCGGCCAAAGAGGTCGCGCAGCAGGTCGGTATTCGCATCGAAGATTCCGCGCAAAAACCAGCGCGCGCGCAAGCGGGGAAGGGGGTAGAAATGCCTCCGGAGCCACCGCCAAAGCGGGAGGAAAAAATTCCAAATTGGGTTCCGGTTGCGCCGGTTCCAGAAGGCGCGCCGCCGGTTCCGCTGGCCCACATCAAGCGGGGCAAGCCGGAGCACACCTGGGCTTACCACGACGCGGATGGGAGGCTGCTGGGCTATATCTGGCGCTTCACCACCTCGACGGGCGGCAAGGAGATCGTACCGTTCACTTTCTGCCGGCATTCTGAAACCGGCGCGCAGGAATGGCGCAATATCCAGTTCGCCGAGCCGCGGCCGCTTTACGTGCCCGGCATTGCTTTCCGCGAGGGCGTGACCAAGCTGATCGTGGAAGGAGAGAAGTGTTCCGACGCCGCGCACGGGCTGGTGGCTGACCGCTTTGACGTGGTTTCGTGGCCGGGCGGCGGCAAGGCAATCGACAAGGTCGACTGGTCGCGTTTTGAAGAAGGCGACAAGGTCATCATCTGGCCGGATTGCGATGCGCAGCGCGAGAAGCTTTTGAAGGATGAGAAGGAAGCCGGTTTCGAGGCGGACCAGAAGCCGCTGCTGCCGGAAGAAAAACAGCCAGGAGTGGTAACAGCCGAACAGATCGCCGCGAAGCTGCTCGCGCGCGGCTGCATCGTACGGATCGTGAAAATTCCCGCACCTGGTGAAAAGCCTGCTGGCTGGGATGTGGCCGATGCGATTGCAGACGGTTGGACGGCTGACCAGGTGAAGGATTTCTTGCTGCCGCGCAATCTGCGTGAACCAGCGCAGTCTGATGAGGGCGAGGAGTTGCTGCCTTACGAAAGCATTTCTACCGCTTCCGGGGCTGCCGCAGAGGTTGGCTGGAAAGAAGTGACGTTCTGGAAGGACGGCCGCCTGCGCGAGTGCCGCGAGAACGTGTTCCAAATTTTGCAGCATATTCCGGCCTGGCAGGGTTGCCTGGCGATGGATGAATTCGCCAATGTGATCCGCGTGCGGCGCGATACGCCCATCGGCATGAAAGCTGGCGAAGTATGGGACGAGGACCAGGATTTCAAGCTGGGGTTGTGGCTGGCCCAGGCGCTACGGTTGTTCATCAAGTCTGAGGGGATGATCTCGGCAGGTGTCCGTGCGGCTGCGGTCGCCAACGCCTATCACCCCGTGCGCGAGTGGCTTGATAGCCTGCAATGGGATGGCGTGCCGCGTATGGCGGGTTGGCTCAGTGATTATGCCGGCGTGGCCAAAACCGAATACTCGTCGCTGGTTGGACGGTTGTTTCTGATCGGTATGGTGGCGCGTATTTACCGCCCTGGCTGCAAGATGGATACCGCGCTGATTATGGAAGGCCTGCAAGGTGAGGGTAAGAGCACGATCGCCAAGGCGCTTGCGGGCGAGTGGTTTTCTGACACCA
>DATIWA010000062.1:0-3786 GCA_035465515.1 Candidatus Limnocylindrales bacterium
AAAAGCAGCCGCAGCAAACTCCCAGCCCGCAGGCTGGTCAAACGCAACAGCCACAACAGCAGCAACAGCAAAACCCGATAGGCGACATCTTGAATCAAATGCTGGGCGGCAAGAAGAAGCAGCCCTCGCCGACGCCAACGCCGCGGAACTAGCGGAAGGCAATCAGCAAACAGCGATTGGCATCTCGCAACAGCAGTTTGGCAGCGGCGATGGCCAGCGGTTTCAATTACTCCATTGCCGGGCCGCTCATTTACCGATTTTTCCCCAACCGCCGCCTCCGGGCGACTCGATGCGCACGCGGTCTCCCTTCTTCTGGCGGACGCTGGTCTTGCCGGGCAGCGTTTCGCGGCGGCCATCACCGTGGATGACCTCGGTCTTCCCTGCGGCGCCATCCGCCCCCCCTGCCAGGCCGTAAGGACCGCGGCTGCGACGGTCGGCCAGCAGCGTCACCTCGGCATCGGACAGCAGCTCGACTTCGCGCACAATGCCATCGCCGCCGCGGAATGTCCCCGCCCCGCCGCTCGATTCGCGCAAGCTGTACCGCGTGACGCGCAGCGGGTAAGCGTACTCTAGCGCTTCCGCCGGCGTATTGAGCGAATTGGTCATGTGCGTGTGCACGCCGCTCACGCCGTCGCGGTCAGGGCGCGCGCCCATGCCTCCGGCAATGGTTTCGTAGTAAGCGAACGGCTCGCCGCTGCGCTCGTCAATTCCGCCGATGGTGAGGTTGTTCATGGTGCCGGAAGACCCCGCCGGCACACGCTCCGGCATGGCCTGCGCCAGCGCGCGCAGCAGCACGTCAACAATGCGTTGCGAAGTTTCCACATTGCCGCCGGCGACGGCGGCAGGCGGGCGCGAGTTGACCACGGTTCCCGAAGGGGCAATCATCTTTACCGGCCGCATCAGCCCGGCTGCCGCCGGCACATCTTCCTGGAGCAGGCAGCGAAAGACATAGAAGCACGCGGAATACGCGATGGCGTCCACAGCGTTGATGCTGCCCGCCACCTGGGACGCGCTGCCGGTGAAGTCCACGGTAACGATGGGTCTGCCCTTCGCGGCAGCGGCAAAAGTCAGGGCCACTTTGATGCGCACCGGCCCGGAGCCTGCGCCATCGTCGTCCAGGAAATCTTCCGCTTCATAGCGGCCATGCGGGACTTTGCTGAGGAAGGCGCGCATCAGCCTTTCAGAATAATCCTGAAGTTCCTGCATCACCTTTTGCACGCGCCCCAGACCATAACGCGCGGCGATCTCCTGGAGGCGGGCGGCCCCGGTGTGGCAGGCGGCGATTTGCGCGTTGAGGTCGCCTTCACGCTCTTCCGGAGTGCGGACGTTGTTCAGCAGCATGCGCAGGACGTCCTGCTGCGCGCGGCCGCCGGCCATCAGCTTTACCGGCGGGATGCGCACGCCCTCCTGGTAGATTTCACGGCAGATGCCCATGGAGCCGGCATACGTGCCGCCGACATCGGCATGATGCGCGCGCGAGGCCACGTAGAACGCAGGCCGTGGGGATTTCCTGCCGCCGGGCTTTGATTTGCCTGGCAAAAACACCGGAGCCACCAGGGTAATGTCGGGCAGATGCGTGCCGCCGCAGAAGGGATCGTTGAGAATGACGACATCGCCGGGGCCTGGCGCAAGCGTGTCCACCGCCGCGCGCACTGACATGGGCATGGAGCCCAGATGCACCGGCATATGATCGCCCATGGCCACGACTTCACCCTGTCCGTCGAAGACCGCGCAAGAGTAGTCCCGCCGCTCTTTGATGTTGGGTGAGAAAGCGGTCCGCCGCAGCGCCGCGCCCATTTCTTCCGCGATGGAGTGAAACAGGCTTTTGAAAATTTCCAGTTCGACGGGGTCGCGCATGCCCAGTAGTGTAACCCCCCAGGGGCTACTGTACAGAGACTTTGATCTTGTATTTCCCGCCTGGCCGGGCATGTAAGGCCACAGCGCCTGACATGAACTTCTCAAGCACTTCCGGATTCGTCCACTCCAGTTTCCAGCCGTTCTCAAGGGCAAGGACGGAGTAATCGCCAGGAACGATGGCAGGCAGCGTGAATGTTCCATCGCTGTCACTCTGATCGCGGCGGAAGAGGACCTGGTTGTGCGCCGGATCAGAAGGAACCAGGACTACCATGACGCCCGCCAGCGGTTTGCCGTCCCGCAACGCGGCGCCAGTAACCTCAGCTTCGCCCCGCCCCACGCTAATGGCCAGTTTGACCGAGGCGCCCGCGCGGAACTCTATGGTCCTCCCGCTCACTTTCGCGCCCTCGGCGGAAATGCCTGCCAGATAAAAGCCCGGCGCGGCCCCAAGTGAGACTTCATATGCTCCCGGAGGCACGCCCTGCCTGAAGACAAGCTCGCCACTGGAGCCAATGCGCTCGGTGAATCCCTCTCTGGTGTTTTTGCTGGAAAGTTGCAGGAACGCCTGGCCGGACAACGTGCCGGAGCGAACCTGCAAAGCAGCTTTTACGGGAACGTATCTCCGGGCGTCTCTGCTCTCCGCTTCGCCGTTGCCGGTCACGTCCACATCACGCGAGCCGGTCCAGTCGCTTCCGTCGGGGCCGGCTACATAATTGCGCATGGTGTAATGGCCGGCTGGAATGCCACTCACCTCCATCACACCGGGAGCAATCTGGCGGGTCTCCGAGATCACCGGCAGCGGCGGGCCATCCAGGACGCGCCTTTGCAGCATGAAGTAGCTGGCTTTCCCCGGCGTTGACTGCCCGGTAGTCAGGCGTATGTGCAGCGCTGGAACTGGTTGAAGGCTTACGTCTGCGGTGGCCTTCTCTCCCTGACCAAGAACGATGGGGGTTGCGGCGGAGGCATCCGTCACGCCCGCGTAAAAGGTGATGGGGTAGGCGACATCGAGCTGCGGGTTGGGCTGCAGGTCTTGCCCCATGGAGGTGAGAGGGCCGGTGATGGCAGTCGAGATTGTGGAGACTGACAGGCCTATGGCGGAGTTGTCCGGGCCCAGCGTGACCGGCACGACGGGAGAAAACGAATGTTGCGCATACCAGGGCTTGGCATTGACCGCAACCAGGTACCGTCCGGGAGCCAGATGCCCGAAGTGATAGGCTCCCTCGTCATTCGTCATGGCCTGGCCGCGCAGACGCGTGGCCTCGCTTCCCGCGGCGAGACCGGTGAAATACAACATGACCTGCGCATCACGAACGGGTTCTCCCGCTTCATCGCTTACCACGCCGGAGATGCTGCTCTCCGGCGGCAGGTGGAACAGCAGATTGCTCGAATCAAGGTCTGGTCCAACCACAATGGAACTTGCATATTGATCATGCTGGTTGAAGGACTGCAAAAGATAGCCGCGCGCCTGCGCAGTCAGCGTGTACTTGCCCGGCGTGACATTGCCAAAAAGAAACCGGCCGTCTTCGGCGGTAAGGATTGTGGTGAAATTATCGCGCTCGCTCACCGGGCTGATGGCGACCCTGGCCTTAGCTAACGGTTGGCCGGAGACTGCATCAACCAGTGTCCCGCTGATCTCATACCGCGCCTGCGGGAGCGCAGCCGGTCTCGTTTGCGGGACGCCGAGCAGAACTACCGAAACAACGAAGGTGAAACACAAAAACACTCGGCCTTTCATCGCTCGTCTCCAGTGTGGACAAGGTCCACGGTAACGCTGGTATTGCCGTTGGCGGAAACCGTGACATGGGCTGCGCTTGAAGCATAGGGCGCAATGGCTTCAGGGTTCGTGTAATCCAGGCCATCAATGGAATCGAAGGCGAATACCTTGTACTCTCCCGGCGCCAGGGGTGCGGAGAGCAATTCGGTATGGCCGGC
>DATIWA010000063.1:0-6624 GCA_035465515.1 Candidatus Limnocylindrales bacterium
GCTTCGGCGCTGGACCACCCCAACGTCTGCGCCATTTACGAGCTCGGCGAATACCGGGACCGTCCTTTCATCGTGATGCAGATGCTGGAAGGGCAGACGCTTAGAGAATGGATTGATCACGCCACCGGCCAGGATTCTCCTTCATGCCTGAAGCAGCTGCTCAGTTTCGGCATTCAGATCTGCCGGGGGCTGGAAGCGGCGCATGAAAAGGGCATCATCCATCGCGATATCAAGCCCGCGAACATCTTCATCACCACTCGCGGCGAAGCCAAGATCCTCGACTTTGGTGTCGCCCGATTCCTGGCACAAACCAAAGAGGGAAACGAACATTCGACAACCGGCGACAAGGCCGAAGAACTGCCGGGAGCCGAGAAGGATGCCGGCCCGGCCCAGTCCGGGCATTTGACCCGGACCGGAGAATCGGTAGGCACTCCGTCGTATCTCTCGCCGGAACAGGTCCGCCGCGAGGATCTGGATACGCGGACAGATTTGTTTTCTTTCGGCCTGGTGCTGTATGAGATGGCCAGCGGCCAGCGGGCTTTTGCCGGCAAGACCGCCGTGGCGATTCACGATGCCGTTCTGCATTTACCCGCGACCCCGCCGCGACAGCTGCGGCCCGGGCTGCCTTCACGCCTCGAAGCGATCATTAATAAGGCCATGGAGAAAGACCGTGACCTTCGCTATCAGACAGCGTCTGAGATCAGGGGTGATCTGGAAAAGCTGGCGGCGAGCCTGAAACTTTCGCCTGGGTCGGCCGCAGGCGATGCCTTGACCTTAAAGTCCGGCGGGCGCGGCCGCAGGTTTTGGAGGATATTGACGCCCGGCTTCGTCCTGCTGGCTGCGGCTGTTATTTTTGGCATCGTTTACTACCGTTCACAGATGTCCGGCAGGGTCACGGAAAAAGACACTGTCGTCATAGCCGACTTCTCCAACTCCACCGGAGACGCTGTTTTTGACGACGCCCTCAAGCAGGGCCTTACCATCGCTTTGCATCAGTCGCCGTTTCTCAGCATCCTTTCCGATGATAAAGTTGCCGCCAATCTCAAGCTGATGACGCTCCCGGTCAGCGCGACGCTGACGCCGGATCTTGCCCGGGAAGTCTGCCAGCGCGCGGGCAGCAAGGCCTACATTTCGGGCGCCATCGCGGCCCTCGGCAACGAATATGTGCTGGGTCTGAAGGCCGTGAACTGCCGCAGCGGCGATGTCCTGGCGCGCGAGCAGGTCACGGTAACCGCCAAGGAAGAAGTGGTTGCCGCGCTTGGTGACGCCGCTGCGCGGCTGCGCGGCGAACTGGGCGAATCGCTGGCCACGGTGCAGAAGTATGATGTGCCGCTCGAACAGGCAACCACGCCTTCTCTGGAAGCGCTCAAGGCGTTTACCATGGCTTACGCTGAAGCCAACCGCGGGTCCTACCGCACGGCGATTCCTTTTTATAAGCGGGCCATTGCGCTGGACCCGGATTTTGCCGTTGCTTATGCGCACATGGGCCAGGCCTACGCCAATAGCGGCCAGGATGAACCGGCCGTGAAGAGCATCCAGCAGGCTTTCCAGCGCCGTTCGCGCGCCAGCGAACTGGAAAAATTTTACATCGAGACCCGGTACTACGAACTGGTGACGGGTGAAGTTGAGAAGAGAATCGAAAGCCTCCAGCTCTGGAAGAGGATGTACCCCCGCGATCCCATCCCGACCAATGATCTGGCAGCCGAGTACACGGACATGGGCAGATACGAGCAGGCGCTGCAAGAAGCGCAGGAGACATTGCGACTTGCGCCGCAGACCTTCACCGGGCATGTGCTGACGGGCGTTTCCTATATGGGGCTGAACCGCTTTGCCGAAGCCAGGGCCGTCCGCGAAAAGCAGGTGGCGCTTAAGCTGGCGGATGTGTGGGACCACGTGGACCTCTACGGCCTGGCGTATCTCGAAAACGATGTGGCCGCGATGCAGCGTGAGGCGGAGTCCGTCAAGGGCAGGCCCGATGAGTACCGCCTGCTGCGGGTGATCGCGGGGAGAGCGGCTTCGCAGGGTAAGTTAAGGGAGGCCAGAGGCGCTTATCGTCAGGCAATTGAGAGCGCGCAGCGCAACGGGTCTCTTGATTCGGCCAAAGCCATGGCCATTGAGCTCGACCTGGTGGATGCCCTGGTGGGAAATGCGCCAAAAGCAGGGTGGGAAGCTCGCGCGGCCGCGGCGCCGGCCGGCGACGACCAGGCCCTTACGACTGCCGGGCGCTTATTGGCCATGCGGGTGACGCCCGCCGCGCCGGAGCGATCGCGAATGCCTTGATCAAGCGCTCTCCCAGCGATACTTACGTGAACAATGTATGGGCTCCTGCAATCAGGGCGGAGGTGGAAGTCAACCGGGGCAATCCGGCAAAAGCCATCGACTTGCTCCAGTCAGCCTCAGTTTACGAGTTTGGCTGGCGGGCCAAATATTTGCCGAACTACGTGAGAGGGCGCGCCTGCCTCGGCGCACGGCGCGGAACAGAAGCGGCCGCCGAGTTCCAGAAAATCCTGGACCATCCCGGAATTACCCTTGCCGGATCGGCGGCGCCATTGCAGTATTCGCTTTCTTATCTGCAATTGGCGCGTGCGCGCGCGATGTCCGGCGATGCCGCGGGCGCGCGCATTGCGTATCAGGACTTTCTCCGGTTGTGGAAAGATGCTGACCCGGATGTGCCCGTGCTGAAACAAGCCAGGGGTGAGCTCGCAAAAATGCGATAATCTGTCTGTTCACTTCTGAAAGGGAACATTGATAACCGCAAAGAAGCTGGTTCTTGCGTTGCTGCTTTCGCAGGTTTTTCCCGTCCCGGTCGTCCCCGCTCAAGAGCCGGCCGGCGCCCGGGCGAACCAAACCCCTGAGCATGCAGGTGAAGGCCATGGCAGTTCCGCCAAATGGCCGGCGATCAGACCTTTTCATAAGAGCTATTGGTTCCATACCCCGCAGGACATGTATGTGCATGATTTCATTCGTGACGCAAGCGGGGCGCGGATTTACGAAATCGAGTGCTCGACTCCCTTCACGGCCCAGGTCAAAGATTCCGTGTTTAGCTGGAGCGGACAGTTCGAGTGCAGAATCGGCATACCTGGGGCGCGGAACCTGCCGGAAAGCCAGCTGCTGGTTGAAAACCATAATGCGGACCGGGAGTGGATGAGCCGGGGTCGTTTTTTCGCCAACCAATTAACCGGCCGGTGCGCTTCCTATCCTGAATACGGCCGCGCACGCCATTTTTATTTGCGGCGCATGGCCGTTACTCTGCTGCTGAGCGACATTGGGCTGCGGCAGACCGGCAAGGACCCTTCAAAGGACTTCAAATACGACCTGCGATCATTTCGATTGGATATTGACGTGAGGCCGGACAACGGGGCGCAACGTTCTGTGGCTGGACCCAGTAGGTACAAAGAGCCCGCACCCGTGTCGGCTTCTCAACCCGGAGCCGAACTGAAGTGCGACGTCCGAACCGACCCATCCTGATGTCCCTTGTGTTAGAGGCAGGCCCGGGCGCAATTTGCAGGCTGTAACAGGTCAATCTTTTCCGCGAAAATGAAAACGATCCTCAGCAGCCGGGAGTGGTAGCATGTCTGCCGCCGGAAGAGCGGCCCTATCTCTGCTGAAAGAGAAACATTGATAATCATGAAAAAGCTGATTCTTGCGCTGTTGATCTCGCAGGCGCTTCTTGTCCAGGCGCCTCTTGCGCAAAAGCCGGACAACGGCAAGCCGGCGGCGGCCGCTGCCGATATCCAAAAAGCGCCGAAGGAAAAAGGCGAGCGCCATGAGTTTGTGATCGCCAATTTCAAGACTGAAAGCGGCGTGACGCTGCCGCAGGCGCGCATCGTGTACGGAACCTACGGGCATCTGAACGCCGCGCGGGACAACGCGGTGCTTCTGCCTTCGCACTACATGGCGGATTTCCATGGTTATGAATGGCTGATCGGTCCCGACAAAGCTTTGGACGATTCCAAGCTCTTTCTCGTGGCGACGGAGCTGTTCGGCAGCGGGCATTCCTCTTCGCCCAGCAACACGCCGGAGCCCTTTCACGGCCCGCGTTTCCCGGTGATGACCATTCGTGACAACGTGGAAGCAGTGCATCGCCTGCTGACCGAGGAACTCAAGATCACGCACGTCCGCGCCATCGTCGGCTTTTCCATGGGCGCCGAGCAGGCCTTCCAGTGGGCGGTGAGCTATCCCACATTTGCCGACCGCATTGTTGCGACGTCCGGCACGGCAAAATGTTATCCGCATGGCGTGGTGCGCCTGGAAGGGCAGATCGCGGCGCTCACCGCGGATGCGGCCTTCCAGAATGGCGATTACAAGACCCCGCCGACCAAGGGCCTGGAGGCATTCGCCACGGTGTGGACAGGATGGCTGTTTTCGCAGGAGTGGTGGCGCAAGGAGCTGTGGCGCCAAATCTCACCGCCGGGAGCGACGTTTGAGAGCGTGCTGCACGAATTTCGCACCAACTTTATTCCCGGCGCCGATGCCAATGACCTGATCCTGCAAATGCGCACCTGGGAGCGCCACGACGTCGGCGCCACGCCCGGTTTCAACGGAGACGTGGAGAAGGCGTTGCGGTCCATCAAGGTCCCGATACTATATATGCCGTCGGAAACCGATCTCTACTTTCCGCTCACAGACGCTCGTTATGAAGCGAAGTTTATTCCGGGCGTCACGCTACTGCCGGTCCCGTCCTTGTGGGGACACACGGCAGGCGCGGCCAGCAACCCCGCGGATGCAAAGTTTCTGAATGAGAACATTGGAAAGTTTCTGGCGGCCGGGTCTTTGGGCAGCCATTGACGCGCTGAGTGCGGTCCGTGGGCAACGTCCTGCTAAATCGCCGCGCAGCGGCCATTGATCTTGTGGCGGCAATTGGGTGGTTTCTTGCCTGGAACGCTGGCGAGCCTATGCTGGACCCGGTCCTGCGGCGCGGTCACGGCTTGACCGGAATACTTGCTGTTGCCGCCTACCAGTTCACGCTCGAAGGCATGGCGCCGGTAATCATCATGGCGTTCCGGCACGAGACGTTTTCGGATTACGGATTCACCCGCCGCAACAGCGGTAGATCACTCGCTCTGGCCCTGGTTCTGGCTGCGGTTAGCGATCTTGCCATTTCGTGGCATGCAGGCGCACTGCTGTGGGTCCCGCTGCGCCGGCACAGCGCCGTGCGCATGTCACTGGCGGCTGGTCTGCCGGTGGCCGCCATCGGGCTGGTTGTCACCATTGCTGTCTGGGGTTTCTTCGAAGCCTTCTTTGGAGTCTTCTTTGCGACCAGGCTGAACAGAGCACTTGGCCACCCTGGTCATGGCTGGTTTTCACCAGGAGCATTAGGGTTTGGGCTGTTCAATGGGCTGATTCATTTTTCGATCGGCCAGGGATTCGGCGGCTTCGCGACGAGCTTTGCGTCGGGATATGCAATCGCGGTGATTCCCGGAGTCGCAGGCAATGCCTGGGGAAGCGCCCTGGTGCAGGCCCTCACCAATGCAGCCGGCAGACTGTGACGCGATACCAGACCTCCCGCCATGCCTCCATCGTTTCAGTCAGGGACGGTCGGCTCCGGCTCAGCGCGTTTACGCCACGGCGTTGGTGGAAGACTGGACCAGGTGCTTTTCGATGGGCACCCAGAAGCTGTCCCATTCGCGGCTGCGCTCGGTAGCGACCATGAGAATGAGTGTGCCTTCGTCTTCCGGCACCTCGGGAATGCGATAGGCGACGGGAAATGCCACCTGATGCAGAAGGCCGGCGGGGCCGTAGTGGATGACCGTGGCCATTTCCTCGCCCGTCACCACGCGGTAACGAGCTGATTCGGTGGCTTGCGAGTGCAGAATCTCTTTAAGTGTGCTTACGCTTACCAGATAACAGGTTTCCATGGACTCCTCCCGGAATAGGACTCCAAAATCTCATCCGTTTGCTTTGAGAGCACAGCTTCCAGCTCTTCGTTCCCGCATACGCGGAGTTTTATTACGTCTGCGTGTCTTTTTATAAGGGGTTTCTTACGATTACATTGGATATGGATTAAAAGCCTTAATCTGAATTGGCAAGGCGCCTGATATGACCTGACCATGCATTGCCGAATCAACTGGATCGCTGCGGTTACTGGCGTAACTCGGATGCTGAGGTCACCTGACTGCCGGCCCGAATGCAGGAACGAAAGCCGCGCGGGCTTGCACCAAACTCGGTGCGAAAAGCGCGGTTGAAATTGGAAACATCGCCAAAACCACAATCGAAGGCGATGTCCAGGACCTTGGACGTGCCCGCCGCCACCCGCAGTGCGGCTTCACGTAAACGGGCGCGAAGCACATACTGATGCGGAGTCAGCCCCGTCAGCCGCTCAAAGATGCGCAGGAAATGATAGGGACTTAACTTCGCCTCATGGGCAAGCCCTGCCACCGTGAGCGCGGCTGACGGATCGCGCTCAATTTTCCGCACGCTTCGTGTAACGCGCGCTACTGCGCTGGGAGGGGCGTTACCCGGGCCTGGAGAAAGCCCGGCTTCAAGTTGTATCGCCCGCGCCGCCAGTTTCAGCGCCAGTTCCTCCCAAGCCACGCTCATCCGGCCCGCATTCTCCGGCGTTGCGATCAGTGAAGCGCAGGCGCTCGCAACCAGCGGCGCGAGGGCGCGCAAGGGCGGCAGACG
>DATIWA010000064.1:0-2432 GCA_035465515.1 Candidatus Limnocylindrales bacterium
GATAAACACCATTTCTGGAAAGCCTAGGTTCATAAGCGAGTAAACACATCATACCGCAGGATTACTTAAATTTTTCCCTGATTTTTGATTAGATTTTCCAATCGCTCATGCGAAATTCTTTCGCACCCCGTCTCCAGAAGCGAGCATCTTACACTTGGGCAAGTCACTTTGGTCACGGCCCCTGCCGAACCCCCGGAATTACGCCCTTCGGTGGCGAAAACCCGGGTCGAGGGCCCCCGCCAGTAGTGCTATACTTGCAAACAGCATCCCGTGACCGGGTAACGTTTTATCGGACAAGGAATATTCATGTCTCGTGGTTCACGCCTTTCACTCTTCTTCGTTCTTCTCGTCATTGTAATCTGCGGATTTCTCGGTGCCGGCTTCAGCCAGCGCACCGGCTCCTACTCGGGAGCAGCTTCGGATTCTGACGTCCGTGACAACCTCCGCCAGTTCTCTGAAGTTTACAGCCTCGTCGAGCAGAACTATGCCGAGCCGGTCAATCCCGACAAGGCCATTTACAACGGCGCCATTCCCGGGATGCTCCACGTGCTTGACCCGCACTCCAATTTCTTTGATCCCAAGTCCTATTCCCTGCTGCGCGAAGAGCAGAGCGGCAAGTACTACGGCGTGGGCATGCAGATCGCCCCGCGCAACAACAAGATCATTGTCGTTGCCCCCTTCGTGGGCACTCCGGCCTACAAAGTAGGGCTCCGTCCCGGTGACGTCATCCTCGCCGTTGACGGCAAGCCCACTGACAACATGAGCGTCAGTGACGTGGCGGATCTCCTCAAGGGCCCCAAGGGCACCAACGTCCATATCACCATCCTGCGTGAAGGCGCTGAGAAGCCGCTGGAATTCAACGTGGTGCGCGCTGAAATACCCCGCAACAGCGTTGACCTGAAGTTCTTCATCAAGCCCGGCATCGGCTACATGCACATCACCGCTTTCAATGAGACCACTGAGCAGGAAGTGGAAGACGCCCTCGACCAGTTCGGCGACCTCAAGGGCCTCGTGCTCGACCTCCGCGGCAATCCCGGCGGCCTCCTGAATGAAGGCGTCGGCGTGGCTGACAAATTCCTCAAGAAGGGACAGGTCATCGTCTCGCACCACGGCCGCAGCTCACCGGAAAAGGTCTATCGCGCCGCGCACGGCAACGGCGGCAAGGAATATCCCCTCGTCGTGCTCGTCAACCGTGGCACCGCCTCCGCCGCTGAGATCGTCTCCGGCGCCATCCAGGACCATGACCGCGGCCTGATCGTCGGTGAAGTCACCTTCGGCAAGGGCCTGGTGCAGACTGTCTACCCGCTTTCTGAGAACACCGGCCTGGCCCTCACCACCGCCAAGTACTACACCCCCAGCGGACGCCTCATCCAGCGCGACTACACCGGCGTCTCGCTCTATGACTACTATTACGCTCGCGCCGAAGAAGACAACCCCAACAGCAACGCCAACACGTCGCCCAACACCTCGCCCAAGGAAGTCAAACTGACCGACAGCGGGCGCACCATGTACGGCGGCGGCGGCATCACCCCGGACATCAAGGTGGCCAGTTTCAAACCCACGCACTTTGAAGACACCCTGCTGCTCAAGTACGCGTTCTTCAACTTCGCGCGCCATTACCTCATCAGCAAGCAGGTGGACAGGAACTTTGAAGTCACTGACTCCGTCATGCAGGACTTCCGCAAGTTCCTGGAGGCCCAGAAGATCCCCTATACAGAAGCCGAACTCAATGAAGGCATCGAGTGGATCAAGGCCAACATCAAGGCGGAACTCTTTATCTCCCAGTTCGGACAGGAGGAAGGCCTCAAGGTCCGCGCGCAGAACGATCCTCAGGTGCTCACCGCCCTGAACGAACTGCCCAAAGCCAGGGCCCTGGCAGATAACGCCCGCAAAGTCCTGGCCCAGCGCGCAGCCGCCGCGGCTTCCGCCCAGAATCGCTAAATAGGCTTTTCATCAATGCAAAGGCCCGCCGTCAATGGCGGGCCTTTTTGTTGCTCTTTTACTTACTGCCAGGGACGCGCATTACAAAGCAGCGCCAAGGCAGGTTGGTTCTGCCGCAATCCTGCTTCCCTGCCGCCGCTATCGCCCCATCACGGGCGATCGACGGCCCACTCCTTCTCCGCTTACGCCACTTTCCGCGCTCTCTCCCGGCTTTCCGCCAACAAGCTGATCATCTCGCGATTAAATGCCGGGATGTCGGCCGGCTTGCGGCTGCTCACCCAGTTCCGGTTGCGCAGTACCTCGCGGTCCTCCCATTGGCCGCCCGCGTTCTGGATATCGTCCTGCAGCGTCGGCCAGCTGGTAATGCTGCGCCCCCGCATCAGCCCCGCTGAAACCAGCAGCCACGGTCCATGGCAGATCACCGCAATGGGCTTTCCCTGCTGGTCAATCCGCTGCACACTCTCCTGCGCTTTCTTCTCAATGCGCAGCGC
>DATIWA010000065.1:0-1651 GCA_035465515.1 Candidatus Limnocylindrales bacterium
CCGCCTGGAGCAGGCCGGAGGCAATCGCCGCCTTTACCTGGTCAATCAGCTGGCGGTAAACAGGCACTCCGCTCCGCAGGTCGAGCCTGAACTGGAATCGGATCTCCGAACTGGGAGCTGTGCGGGCCATTAATTTATATATTGTTATATAACACTATTACATTATGTCAAGAGCTTTTCTGGGGGAAAAATCACAGGTAACAGGAACGCCTTTAGAGACCGCCGGCGTTCAGGGTTGCCGTCCGGGGCTCCAGCAATTCGGCGTAAAGGAATGCGTAGGCTTCCGCCATCCGCGCGCTGCTGAAGTGCTGGCGGGCATGGCGCGCGCAATGGACCGGGGAGATGGCTGCAATCTGTTGCAAGACGCTGAGGGCTTCTTCACGGCTGTCCACCAGAAAACCGGTGACCCCATCCTTCACAACCTCCGGCAACGCGCCGCGGCGGAACGCCACCACGGGAGTCCCGCTCGCCGCCGCCTCCATGGCAACCAACGAACTGGTTTCCTCCGCCTGGCTGGTGACCAGCAAAGCGCACGCTTCGCGCAGCAGCTTCCTCTTCAGCTCCGCCGAAGGTGATTCAACCCAGGTTGCATTCTGCATGCGGCGCAGCCGGGGTTCGACTTCACGCGCAAAATACTGCTGGTGGTAAGAAAAGGGATAGACCCTGCCCGCCAGCGTGATCGGTGCGCCAAGTTCGGCCGCCAGGTCCAGCGCGATGTGGGGCGCCTTCTCTTGGCAGATCCGCCCCAGCCATAGCAGTCCTTTTCGTTCACCGCAGTTTGGAGGGAAGCTTTCCAAAGCGATTCCATTCGGGACAATTCCGATCATCTGCACCTGATCCGGGAACTGCCGCGCTTGTGACTCGGAAACGCAGTTGAAGGCCACATTGGCCGGCACTCTGTCAAAAAAGTGGTGCGGATAAAAGTTCCTCGGCAGATGCAGCGTGGCCAGCACCGGCATGCTGGTTTGGCAGGCGCAAGGCCAGAAGCTGCCGGATTTGTCATGGATCAGGTCGAAAGGCCGTCCTTCACCCGTCCGCTGGCCCACGAATTCAAGCACCTTCTCCTGATGCTCGCGATTGCGGCGTTCGAAATCGTCGGCCAGGCTGCATGCCTCGCCGGTGCTGAACAGTTCGCCGCTGACCCGGGAACCCGACGATGCGGCCACCGTGGTCAGCGCCCCGCGCGCTGCCATCTCCCGCTCAAGCACCCAGAGCATTTGTTCGGCGCCACCCGCGCTTTCCTCTGAAACCGTGAGCAGAGGGTAGGCCACGTAGAGGATACGCCTCGGATTTGTTGCCATCTCTCTTAATTGGGTGCGCTTGCCCCCTGCCAGGGTTTTCTCGCCCGAAGTTCTGGGCAAAGTTGCTGCCCCAAGCCTTGCGAGGCAGGGACGCTGCTTATGCCGCGCGAAAGTCTTTCAGGCGGGACCGGCGCATGTATTCGGTAAATGCGGCAGCCACCTCTTCCCCGGTCATCGGCCACTGCCAGAGCTCATAATTCAGCTTCCAGGGCACTGGCCGGCTCGTGAAGTCGTAGTCCGCCAGCGGCCGGAATTTTTCAATCTGTGGTCTGAATCCATCCAGCACCAGATTCTGTGACTTATAGGCCGCAAACATGGCCAGCTTTGTCTGCAACTCCACGCCCTCCACC
>DATIWA010000066.1:0-3899 GCA_035465515.1 Candidatus Limnocylindrales bacterium
ATGTTGGCAGAAGACGGCAGGTCGGCCAGGGACGCGCTGAACTGGGCATTATCACTCCCGGCAAGGCGGATGGATTGATACCTGCTGCCGCCCTCGCCCAGCACTGTCTTCTCCGTCGCACTTACCTCTGCCGGTGTGGCCCCGGCGGGGTAAAAGATGTCGAACTCCACTTTCCCGGCCTTGCTCTTATAGACGCAGTACGCGCCGTCCCTGCCGTCAGTGTTTGCCTTATCCCGCGCCAGGACCGCGATGCCGGCCTTATTGAAGTCCGCCGGGGTAAGCGCTGAACACAGCGCCTTGCCGGATGAGGGCGAGATCCTGTTCGCCGGCGACTGTCCCGCGGCCGCCATGCCGGATGCAAGAGTCAAAGTACAGGTAAGCAGGGAAAAGATGAAAAGTTTCATGGGTGGATAGATTCTCTGGGCCCACTTTATCAGAGTTGCCGGTCAGCCGAAACGCGCAAACGTCCATGCCCGGCTTGTCTTGTATCATTTGCGGAGCGCCGGCACTCAGCAGAAATGCCGGCCGTCAGAAGGGGGCCCCAGCATGCAACACCACGTTATTACCGGAGCGGCCAGCGGCATCGGCTTTGAACTGGCGCGGATGCTTCTTCAGCGCGGCGATTGCGTCCTTGCCTGTGACATACAGTCTGGGCCCATGGAAAAACTCCGTCCCTTCGCCGCCGCTCCCGAGCGCCTGCAAATCCTCCAGCTCGATGTCCGCGAGCCCGGCCAGTGGGAATCCATCATGCAGGCCGCAACGCGGCTCTGGCCGCGGATTGACACGGTGATGAACGTCGCCGGCGTGATGCGTGTGGATTTTCTCGCCGACATAAAGAACAGTGACATTGACCTGCACCTTGATGTGAACGCCAAGGGCACGATTTACGGGACCCAGGCCGCCTTCCGCGTCATGCGCAACCAGCCTGACGAAAATGGCCGCGGCCATATCATCAATATCGCTTCACTGGCCGCGCTCTCGCCTGTGCCCGGCGCGTCGCTCTATTCGGCTTCCAAATTCGCCGTGCGCGGATACTCGCTTTCCGTGGTCCATGAGCTGAAGAAATACGGCATCGCGCTCACCGTGGTCTGTCCGGACGCCGCGGCCACCCCCATGCTCATGCCCTTTGCCCACCAGCCGCAGGCAGCGCTGATCTTTACCGGGCCCCGGCTTTTGCAGGCCGAAGACGTGGCTCGCGCCATCGTGGGCCGCGCCATGGTGAAGCGTCCGATCGAACTCACGCTTCCCCGCCACCGGGGGATGCTGGCCAAACTGGCCGGCACTTCGCCCGGACTTGCCCGGCTGCTGCTGAACGGCATGACGCGGCTGGGCCTGCGCCGCCAATCACGCCTGCCCTAGTCTTGCCTCTGATCCGCCGTCCCCTGTCGCTGTTCCTTCGCCATTCCGGCGTCACTTGCCTGCCTCCAGCCGGGCGGGGTATAAGACTGACTATCAAGATCAACTCAGAGGAGGGGGTTCCTATTGCGTAAATCTTTGCTTCTGTTGCTGCTGGTCGCCAGTCTTGGCGTGGCGCAGACCGCCACACACAAGGCTGCGGCAAAATCCAAGTCAGCCAAGCCCGCCACCCACGCTGCGGGCATCACCACGCCCGACAGCATCAAGTGGGGCGATCCGCCGCCGGTTTTCGCTGCCGGCGCTCAGTTTGCTGTGCTGTCCGGAAATCCTATGGCGGCCGGGCCCTATGTCGTCCGCCTGAAGCTGCCCGACGGCTACAAGATCATGCCGCACTGGCATCCAGCGCAGGAAAACGTGACCGTCATTTCAGGCGAACTTCACGTCGCCATGGGGGACAAGTTTGCTGAAGCGGGCATGCACGCCCTGCCCCCCGGCGGGTTTGCCCCGATCCCTGCCCATGCGCATCACTATGCCATGGCGAAAGGGGAAACCGTGGTGCAGGTACATGGGATGGGGCCATTCAAGCTGACCTATGTGAATCCCAGCGACGATCCATCCAAAAAGAAATAGCTTCGACCCACAAACCGGCAGGGTGCGCTTCGGCGCACCTTGTCTTGTTGCAATGTCTTGTTGCAATTTCGCGCCGCGCCGGCGTCGCTCCTGCTCACCGAGCTGAACAGCGCTCCACGAATTTATTGAACCTTCCTCCACACCAGGTCTTCATTGTTTCTGCGCACAATAAGCGCCTCAACTTTGCCATTTTCGTCCTGGCGGAACAGCGTTCGACCCTCTACCCCCTTGCGGAAGAAAATGTCGCATGACTCCGGGATGAGTTCCTCTTTTGGACCTTTTCCACGCTGCGCATACAGGCGGCCGTTCTCAGCCGTGACGGACATGGTGACACCGGGAGCGATTACGTAGCTGCCGGTATAGCTCGCGAGCTTTTTTGCGCCGGCCTTCCCCGCAGCCGGATCTTCGTAGTATCGAAGCACCTGCCCGGCCACGATCTGCCATTCCCCTCCGCGCCGCATCCAGGTGTCGGTTTCGTGATACCGCGCCTTGAGGTCCTGACCGAAGACTGTCTCACTCTCATCCAGGTCGTAACTCAGGATGGCCGTGTCTCCCGCAATGCGGCTTTTGGCGTTCACGACCCTGATGCTCCCGGAATACCCCTTCGGAAGCGGCGCAATGTCTTTGACCAGCGCGGCCTTGTCCATGCTGCGCCCTTTCTCGTCAAAGAACATGCTGTCCTCGGCGAAATATCTTTCGAACGGGCCCTTGTCGCCGGGAGCTACGGCGTCAAACAGCTCCTGTGTCCGGCGGACCAGCTCTGCCTGCGAAATATTGTTTTGGCCCGGAGGCGTGCGGAACGCCGCGAACGCCAGAATGCAGATGGAAAGAAACAACAGAGAAGACACTTTCCTCAAAGCCAACCTCCCCAAAGTGGAACATGGATGGAGCCAAGGGACTGGTGAACACCAGTTAGACAAAGCCAGGCAGCTTTGGGTCAACAACAAAAAAGCCAGGCTCCGAGCGGAGCCTGGCCTGAAATCACCGGGCTGCATTTCACTGCGGGTTGGTTGCGCTCACCGGCGGCGCGGGCACGCTGGCGGTTACCGTGGGAACGGGTTCCGGCTTGATCTTTACCGTGGCCAGGATCCGCTGCATCCGGTCGAACATGGCCAGGTAATCCACCGGTTGCGTGTTGTTTGGCGTTTCCTGGATTCCCAGCGCAAACTCGTAGCAGGTCCCCACCACGCCGTCATGCGCCGTGGCGCCCGGCTCAAAGTGGTGGTAGTACTGCACGTCGCTCTGGTCGGTCGCGTTTTCCACCTTCACGAACTCCACCCCGCGAACATTGGTTTTGGTCGGGACGGAGGAATCATTGCTGTCCACCGGCAGATTGGTCTCCACCTCGGAGGGCGCAGGCGACGCGAACTGCCCGCACTGCTCCGCGCTTACGTCCTTGTTCACGCTGACTTTAAAGAGCGAAGAGGCCGCGCGGTTCGGCATCTTCAGCATGGCGATGGTCTCGCCGCCGGGCTGACCGAAATTGGTCGGCACGGGATCGGGCGATGCAGAGTCCAACCCGGCCTGCTCCTTCTCCTTCGTGTCCGGCTGCAGCTTGTAATACCCGGGATAACGGAAGCTGATTCCGTAGTTCGGGTTGTTGTAATGCAGCGTGGCCGCCTTGCGCACCGCCGGCTTCTTCGTCACCGCCTGCGTGCCGGCCTCCATCGCCGGGGTCGGCTGGGGGGTCGGCGCCACGGCCGGCTGCACGCTCTGGATCCCCGGGCCCTGTGTGGTGCTCACGTTGTCGTTCTTGCTCTTGCTGGAACAGCCGTCCAGCGCGATCGCGAAGACCGCCGCCACTGCTGCCGCCAGCACCATGGTCGTCGGGACGCTCAGGTAAAAGGTCCTGCGAAGCGCGCTGCCCGCGCTCTTCAACTGTTTCTTCTGGTTGATGTTCATCTCCGTCATCT
>DATIWA010000067.1:0-2187 GCA_035465515.1 Candidatus Limnocylindrales bacterium
GTGGTTCGCAGCCGCCATCGGTGCTGGCGTCGGCCCCGGAAACCGAGCGGCTGCAGGCGCATGATCCAAGCGGAGTGCTGGGATTCAATTGGGCCATCGACCCGGCGTCTCCCAGCCAGGTAGCCGAGGCGCAGAGAGGAATGTTTCCGCGACCGCCGGTTCTGGACCATTATGCGGTCGCCGACACGATCGTGGAACACCGAACCATCTACCATTTCTACGCCAAAGGCGCATGGACGCTGGTAAAGCTGCCCGACTAGCAGAGACAACAAACACCGCACCACGCGCAAGGAGCAAAACATGCCGGAAGCCGTGATCGTCAGCGCCGTTCGTACTCCTGTTGGCCGCGCACCCAAAGGCGCGCTCTCTACAACTCGGCCAGAAGACCTGGCAGCAACTGCCATGCGCGGAGCTTTGGACCGGGTTCCTGCACTCGACCGCACCGAAATCGACGATGTGATTCTGGGTTGCGCGCAGCCTGAAGGCGAACAGGGATGGAACATTGCGCGATGGGCGATTCTGCGCGCGGGGCTGTCAGTGGAGATTCCCGGGGCGACGGTGAACCGGCTTTGCTCGTCGGGCCTTGAAGCGATTGCCATTGCCGAGCAGCGGATTCGCGCCGGTGGCGAACGCGTGATTGTTGCCGGCGGCGTCGAGTCGATGAGCCTGATTCCGATGGGAGGAATAAAGCCCAGTCCGAATCCGTGGATGGCCGAGCACTACCCTGCCGCTCTGCTCACGATGGGGCTAACAGCCGAACGCGTGGCGCGGCACTTCAGAGTCTCGCGCGAAGACCAGGATGCGTTTGCCCTGCACAGTCATCAAAAAGCTCTCGCCGCGCAGGCTGCCGGACGGTTCGGTGATGAGCTTGTTCCAGTGATGGTGACAAAATCTACCCAGGGGAAGAAGCCCGGGACCCCACAGTTTGAAGAGAGGAAATTCTCTGCGGACGAAGGACCGCGTGCCGGCTCATCTTTGGAAGCACTGGCGAAACTCAAGCCGGCTTTTCATGCGCAGGGCACCGTGACGGCGGGAAATTCCTCGCAAACATCAGACGGGGCTGCAGCCTGCGTGCTGATGGAAATGGGTAGAGCGCAAGAACTGGGGCTGCAGCCAGTGGCAAGGCTGGTGGCCTATGCCACAACGGGCTGCCTGCCGGAAGAGATGGGCATGGGACCGGTGAAAGCCGTGCCCAAGGCACTGAAAAATGCCGGACTGACACTCGACGATATCGGGCTCATTGAGCTGAACGAGGCGTTTGCGGCGCAGTCCCTGGCGGTAATGCGGGAGCTTGGACTCGATCCGGAGCGCGTGAACGTGAATGGCGGCGCCATTGCGCTCGGGCATCCACTGGGCTGCACAGGGGCCAAGCTTACGGCGACATTGTTGGCCGAAATGAAGCGGCGGCAGGTGCGCTACGGGCTGGTAACGATGTGTGTGGGCGGCGGGATGGGCGCGGCTGGGGTTTTTGAGCGGCTGGGCTGATTTGGGACCAATGCAGAAACCAGAACAGCCGGGATCGCTCCCGGCTGTTTTCTTCCTCCGTATAGATCCTGTACTGCCGACTTGCTTAGGCCTTGGCGGTCGCGACGGCTTTCAGGCGGGCATTCAGGCGAGCCTTGTAGCGCGACGCGGTGTTCGCATGCAGAACGCCCTTCTGGACGCCCTTGTCGAGGGTTGAAACGGTCTCACGGTACTGCGCCTGGGCGGCCTTCGCATCGCCTTTGGTCAACGCCTCGCGCAGGGCCCGCAGGCTGGTGCGAACACGGCTGCGGTTGGCGCGGTTGACTTCAGTGCGGGTTTCGGTCTGGCGGGCGCGCTTCAGCGCGGAAACATGGTTTGCCATTACTCTTCCTTCTGAGCCCTGATTGTCAGGGAAAAAATGATGCGGTTACGGCGCTCCGGAGAGATTTCCCCGTGCGCTATAGAATGCAACCCGAGCCACATCCCTCGCAGTCTCTTAGTTTACGGGAATCAGGCCTTTCGGTCAATCGGATAGAGGCCAGATTGTTGATTCCGCTGGCCTTGCCCTGTGCGGAATCGCTCCAATGCCCGCAAACTGCTCAAATGCCAGCGTTAAGGCGCGCGTGGAGTGCGTTTCAGCGATTCAAAAGCAATGGCCGCCAGCAGCGCAATCACTAGAATCAGCGTCATCCAGAGCAGCACTGGATGCTTCTCTGTAAACGG
>DATIWA010000068.1:0-5695 GCA_035465515.1 Candidatus Limnocylindrales bacterium
GAGGGTGGAGGCCAGCATCTTGTGGCCGGCGTTTTCGAGTTCCGTGAGCACCTGCCCCAGAATTCCGGCTGGATCGCCGCTTGTTTCCGCCTGAGGATTGTTCTGCGGCCCCGGGGCGGGCTCCTCGACGGCAACCGCGACACCAACATTCCGGGCAAGGCCGGCCGCCTCACTCCCGGGCGCCGCCGACATCTCCGGCTCAAAGCCGCGGCTCTTGCGCACCCGATCGGCTTCAAAAGGTGAAGCAGGCGCTTCCTGCTTCCGTGGCAAAGCCGCGACGGATGCAGATCCAACCGGGCTCGCCGGCCGAGTGGTCGGGGCCGGTCTGGGCGACTCCGCCGCCACCTGGCTCAAGACCTGTTCCAGGGGTAGAATGCGCTGCGCGTGCACCAGCTTCAAAACGCCCAGTTCCAGATGGAAGCGCTGCTCCTGACGGTATCCCAGCTCGTCGAAAGTACGCAGCATGATTTGCAGAAAACGCGCCAGGTCTTCTTCCGAGAACTGAGCGGCCACACGGCCCACCCGTGCCCGCTCGTCAGACGATATCTGCAACAGCGGGGAGTCGTTTCCTGAAACTCTGGCCACCAGGGCATTACGGAGGAACCGCACCAGTTGCCGGGCGAAGTGGGCGGGATTCTGTCCCTCGGTCATCAGCCGGTCCAGCAGTCGCAGTGTGTCTTCGCTGGAACCGCGCGCCACCGTTGTCATCAGATCTTCCAGAATCTCCGAACCTACCGTGCCCACCAGCCCGCGCACCACTTCGCCGCTGAGCGTAGTGCCGCAGCAGGCAATCGCCTGGTCCATGATGGAGAGAGCATCGCGCATGGACCCGTCCCCGGCCTCCGCCAGCATGGCCAGGGCCTCTCCGTCAGCCTGGATGTTCTCCCGGCGGGCAATGTCGCCCAGTTGCGCCACAATCTCATCGAACTTTACGGCATGAAAGCTGAAGTGCTGGCAGCGCGACCGGATGGTTTGGGGAATGTCCTCAGCTTGGGTGGTGGCCATCATGAACACGATGTGGCCGGGAGGTTCCTCCAGGGTCTTCAGCAGGGCATTGAAAGCTGCGTCGGTGATCTGGTGGGCTTCGTCCAGGATATAAATCTTGTAGCGGTCCCGGGCCGGACGGTAGCGTGCTGCATCGCGCAGCTCGCGAATTTCATCGATGCCCCGGTTGGTCGCCGCGTCAATCTCAATCACATCCACTGAGTTGCCGGCCTTTACCTCAATGCAGGAATCGCACACTCCGCAAGGCTCCGGGGTAGGTCTATCAGTGGAGCGGCAGTTCAAGGCCATGGCCAAAATGCGGGCGATGGTGGTTTTACCGATTCCCCGATGTCCGCTGAAGATGTACCCGTGCGCGATCCTTTGCTGCTCAATCGCGTTCTTCAGCGTGCGGGTTACGTGGTCCTGGCCGATGACCTCGGAAAATCGCTGTGGGCGGTATTTGCGCGCCAGTACCTGGTAGCTCATGCGGAGACTTCGATTATACGCTTTGCCGAGGGACGGGATTTTCACAGGCGGGGTCGCCAACGGCCGTTGCGATTACCTGAATCCGGACAACGACCGGAGTCCCGGACTTTCTTTCGTTTGCTAAAACAAAGTCGGAGCCATCGGGCCGCTCGTAGCCTCAGGGGCCTCCCTGGCGCATTCCTCCCCTTCGTTGTTCGCGCTGTTTACATACGTGCTTACCGGATATTTTTTCATCAACTCCGGATCAAACGGCTTGAGCAGGCCCTGCACCCGGGCCGGATCGGTCATGGCAGGATCGAGCCACAGCTCGTAATCTTCTTTTCGCAAAATCACCGGCATCCGGTGGTGAATCCCGGCCAGCAGGGAATTGGCTTGCGTGGTCAGGATGGAACAGCTTTCAACCACGTTGCCGGATGAAGTGCGCCAGCGGTCCCATAGCCCGGCAAAAGCAAAAACGGAGCCGTCTTCCATCCCGATGCTGTACGGCTGCTTTTGCCGCCGCGCCAGCGCCTGCCATTCGTAGAACCCGTCTGCCGGCACCAGGCAGCGCTGCCGTTTCATGGGCTCGCGAAACGCCGGCTTCTCCGCCGCCGTTTCCGCCACAGCATTGATCGTCATCGCTCCCATTCCCGCATCTTTTGACCAGTACGGAATCAACCCCCAGCGCACCAGCGACCAGCGGCCTCCCGGCCGGCGTGCGTCCTTGCGAACAATCGGGACCTGCTGGGTGGGTGCAACGTTGTAACGCGCCGTCCAGTTGAGTTCGTCTTCGATTTCGAAGTGTTCCGCCAGATAGCGCTCTTTCGCCGTGAGCCGGTATCGTCCGCACATAACGTTAAGTAGTTTACCGGCACAAAGCCGCGGTGGCACTCACAACCGGGTGAGTGGACCGATTTGGGAGAACGCCAGTGCTGTGCGCTTTCGCAATACGCCTGTTCGCGTTCGAACAGTCGCAAACGTAAACCGCTGCACGCAGAAAAACATCTGCCCAATCCCGGTGCTAACGCGCCCATGGCGCACCCGTCTAACCCAGCAGGAACGCACGGAAGATTTTGTGAAACTTCTGATTGCGGTTGCACGTATTAAAAGGTGAACGGACCAGTCCCGCGGAGAGAAATGCTTTTGCGGGCCGCTGAAGAATGCTAAGGGAGGATTGTCCCCGCCCACGGTTTGGCAGCCCCGGACGGGAACAATCCCTGGAAAGCAGAGCAGCGCATTTGTGTGCGCAGGCCCTATTTTCGTCCCACGCCGGAATTGTAGGCCATTGGCCCGGAAATGCAAGCATTTCTCACTGATGGCGCAGGCGGGGCTGCCTCACACCCGGCCCGACGTATTCGGGAGAAATGACAAGGAGCGCAACTATGAAGTCCTCGCTGTTTTCCAAGGCAATCATGCTCGTACTTTCGCTTGGTCTTGCCGCAACCGCCTTTGCGGCGGGCGATACTCACAAGGGTAATTTCCAGATTTCCGATCCCGTGCAAGTCAACGGCCAGCAGCTTCCTGCCGGCAATTATGTCGCGAAATGGGAAGGCGCCGGTCCCGGCGTTCAGGTCAGCATCACGCACAACGGCAAGACTGTAGCCACCGTGCCGGCCAAAGTGGTGCAGCTGGACCAGAAATCCTCTGAGGACGCGGCTGAAATCAGCAACGGTTCCAGCGGCGACCGCCAGCTCAGCACACTGCGTTTTTCCGGAAAGAAATATTCGCTGGAACTCGGCCAGTCCTCGGAAGCGCGCAAGTAAGACTTCCCTCGAAAAGCCAGGGAACAGGCGCTGTTCCCTGGCCCGCATCCCGCCGCATTTGCCTTTCTTCGCGCCGGAAGGGAAGCGCTCCCGGTACAAACACCAACTGAGACTTCGGTGATGCGCTTGCCGGTCGCGGCTTCATATATACTTTTCTGACTGGCCGGAGCATTTTTGGAGGAGCAGAACTATGCAATTTGACCTGCGGCAATCGGCAAGGATCGTGGTTGCCCTTTTCCTGGTTACACTCTTCTTTATTCCCAGCGACCTTGTGGCGCAAAGCCACGTGGTCTCGTCCGCTGACCTGCAACAGCAAGTAGTGGCAGCTTCGCAGGCGCGGCAGCACAATCTGGAGACAGTGCAGAAATTTCTCTCCACTCCTTTGGCAGAGAAGGCGATGCAGTCATCTCAGATCAACTCCCGGCAGGTAAAGATTGCGGTTTCCACGTTGAGCGACCAGGAACTTGCCCAGCTTGCCTCGCGGGCTGACCAGGCGCAGACGGACTTCGCCGCCGGCACCCTCAGCGATCGCGACCTGATCCTGATCATCCTCGGCATTGCCGTGCTCGTGCTGATCATTGTGGCAGTGCGTTAATAACATCCTCATGCTTCATGGTTTGCCGCGGAGGCTCGCAATATTGCTGTGCCTCTGCGGCATTGCTTTTTCCGCCGAAAAATCCGGTGTCTGGCTCGATGTCCCCTTTGTCAAACAGCAGAAGGACGGCTGCGGCTCTGCCGTGATCGCCATGGTCATGCAGTACTGGCAGAAACAGCGGGGACAGCCTGCCGCTCCGGACAGCGACCCGGAGGCCATCCAGCGCGTCCTGTTTTCCCGCAAAGCGCATGGAATTTACTCCTCAGACCTGGAAGGCTACTTCCGCAAGCATGCTTTTCAGACCTTCGCCCTCAAGGGAACGTGGGAGGACCTTCGCAGTCACCTGGAAAAAGGCCGGCCTCTGATTGTTGCTCTCAAGCCTGCTGCCGGAGAGACGTCGCTCCATTATGTTGTTGTAACCGGGCTGGATTGGGGCAGAGATCTCGTGCTGGTAAACGATCCTGCGCAGAAAAAGCTGCTGCAGATGGAACGTCGCGCCTTCGAGAAGGAATGGGCCGCCGTGGGCCGCTGGACCCTGCTTGCCCTTCCGCGGTAAGCTCCGGCCTATCTGGATTTACAATCAGCAGGATTGCGAACTCTCCGACAACTGATTTTCGTGCTCATTGCCTGCTGCGCGTTATCGCTTGCGGCGCAGAACAGCTCTGCCGCGAAAGAGCTTTTTGACCAGGAGCGCTGGCCTGAGGTGGTGCAGCTGCTGCACAACATCCCTGACCGTTCCGCCGAGCAGGAGTATGAGTACGGAATCGCGCTGGCGCACCTGGAGAAGTGGCCTGAAGCCCGCCAGGCTCTGCTGCGGGGCAGTCGATTAAAGCCGCGCGACAAGCGCTTTCCCATCGAACTGGCCGGCGTGGCTTTCAAGCAGAAGAACAACCTCCAGGCCATCGGTTATCTTCGCCGTGCATTGCGTCTTGATCACAAGGACGACTATGCAAATGACTTCCTGGCAACCCTCTCCTTCCTTCAGGGAAACTCTGAAGCTGCGGTGAAGTATTGGAACCGCGTGGGCAAGCCGCAGATCGCGGCGCTCCGCAACGAACCGCCTCTGCGCCTCCGGCCGGCGCTGCTGGACCGTGCCCTGGCCTATTCGCCTGCCAGTGTGCTCCGGCTCGATGATCTGCGGGCTGCGCAGGTTCGGCTGGAACAGATGGACGTCTTTTCCAGCTACCGGATTGACCTGGTAGCGCGCGCTGACGGCAAATTCGACGCGGTGCTTCGCGCGCGCGAATTGAACGGCTTCGGCAATTCAACCGCCGAAGCCCTGCTGCGTACCTTTCGCGGGCTGCCGTTCCTGGAGGTCACTCCGGAGTACGACAACCTGCATGGCTCGGCCATTAATTTTACTTCGCTGGCGCGATGGGACCCGGACAAGCGCCGCTACGCGGCGTCCGTCTCCGGACCGCTGCGCCAAAACCCGCTATGGCGGGTCCGGCTGGGCGGCGATTTCCGCAATGAAAACTGGCAGGTGCGCCAGGGCTTTACCGGCCCTGCGCCGGTGCTGGCCTCGCTGAACCTGCGCAGGGAAGCGCTCGGTGCGGAAGTCGCCCGCCTTGTCGGCTGGCGTCTGCGCTGGTCGCTGGGCGCCGAGTTCTCTCACCGCGATTTTCGCAACGTGGTCCCAGGGACGGTACTTCCTCCGACGCTGCTGGCGCAAGGCTACCAGATTAGGCAGACGGCAAGGCTCAGCTATGAATGGCTGCGCTCTCCCGAGCGCCGGCTGACCATCTCCAGCGGAGTGACGTCGGAAGCTTCACGCCTGTGGTCGCTGCCGGGGGAATCATCGGAGAAACTTCAAGGGCTGCTTGAAGCCCATTGGTTTCCCCGTTCGCGCGGCGATGACCTTGAAACCCTGTGGCGCATTCGCGGCGGC
>DATIWA010000069.1:0-1748 GCA_035465515.1 Candidatus Limnocylindrales bacterium
CCCCACGACCGCGCGAATGTGACGCGGAAAATGCGTGATCTGCATCAGGTCGCCTGTCACCTGCTGCCGGAAGAGCCGGGCGCCGGCGCTCTGATAGCCTTCACACGCGGTGATTGCATCCAGCGCGGTCAGGTGCCACAGAAGAGGCGCTATGCCCCGACCCCTCGAAAAGTACGGAATACAACGATTCAGGTATGCGAGGAGCTGGCCTTCCCTGGTGGAAAGGGTTTTAAGCTGAAGCCATGAGCCGATTTCCGGATACCACGATGCGTGTTGTTCCTCGATGTCGACGCGCTCCAGCAACACCTCGAGCGCGCCACGGGCTGACGGCGAAGGCACGCCGGCCAGAGCTGCGGCAAGCTCTCCACTCAACTGCGCGGAAAGAAATTGCAGGGCTTCCATCGGAACGTGTTGAAGGTATGCAGGTCCCCAGTTTCCGGCAACCGGCATGGACCCGGTTTTCTTTTGCAGATAAAGAAAAATGTCCGCCGCCAGATCCATGGCTTCGCGCAGATTGCCGGCTCGCGCTTCCAGCTTCACCATGTTGTTCACAAGATGGATCCGGTGCACGTGCAGCAACCGATGCCCGAATTCCTCTTCCAGCCGCTGGTCGGCTTCCATGGATTCCATCAGCCGTTTCTTTGCCTGTTCGTAATCCCCGCAATAGTAATCAAGGTAGGCTTCAGCCGCGGCGAGCTCCAGCTTGCACAACAGACGGCCCTCAAGGCTCAGATCGCTGTGCTCGCTCCAGACCCGCGCCTCTCCGAAAAGCCGGCACGAGGCATCGATTTCGCCGCGTGTCGCATTCTCGCGCGCCTTCTCGAGATAGTGGGTGCAAAGTGCAACCGCAGTGCGGTCTCTTTCCCACGAACGGCTCGTGAGGTTCTTCTGCCATCCCAGCCGCCATTCGTTATTGGCGGTTGCTTTTGGCTGTGAAAGCCCCGTTCGATAGGACTCATGCAAAGCGGCAATGATTCTTTCTTCGCTCTCAATAAGGCCTTGAAACTGGCTGTAAACCTGACCGACCACCGGTTGGACTTGGGCCATGATTGCCTCCTGCGCAGGCGCCTGCGGTCTTTTCAGCTTCAGGCGTTGCCCGGTCCTTGATCAACAACAATCAGGGGATGAATGTGTCGAATAAAAACGCACCAGATAAGTCACTTGGCCTGACCGGGGCCCGGCGATGCGGACCACGCGCGAGGGCCCATCCCGAGGGTCCGCCAAAATGGCGGCGCGGTGATCTGGCTATTCCAAGCCGCATTCCGCCCGGGAGGCGCAGCCTGCCTAAGTGACTTATTTGGTCATGCTTTTATTGACGATTCCACGGCATGATTTTGATGGGAGAAAGACGGCGGGAGGCGGAGAATGCTCCCGGCGCCTCTCTCGCCCGCTTCAGCCACCGCTCCACGAATGGCTAAACTTCGCAAGGCGATGACGGGCTGCCTTTGCGAGCTCTGTATATGCAAACTATTTCGAACGCGCCATCCACATCCGAACGGGTAGCCCACGTCATCTTCGAGCACGCGGTAAAAATCAGCAAGGAAAACGACATTTCCGCGCTGGCCAACCTCAATGCGGACCTGGCGCGGGACCTGACCGGGGCCGAGCGCTGCAGCCTCTGGCTGTTGGAACCGCACGGAGAGATGTGGACCCGCGTGGCCCACGGAATGCCGGAGATTCGCATTCATCAGGGGGTTGGCATTGTAGGCGCGTGTGTGGCGGAAAACCAGACCATCATTATCAATGAC
>DATIWA010000070.1:0-10048 GCA_035465515.1 Candidatus Limnocylindrales bacterium
GCCATGAACTCCATTGACGCGGAAAAGATACGAGCCCGCGTGAAGTACCTGGCGGACGATTCTCTGGAGGGCCGCGGCACCGGTCAAAAGGGTGGTGACAAGGCGGCTGATTGGATTGCCGCCCAGTTCAAGAGCTACGGCCTGCTCCCCGCGGGCGATAAGGGCACGTATTTCCAGAGCGTGGACTTTTATGGCGTTACCACCGACGGCAAGCAGACCCGGTTTGCTTTCGCCCCCAAATCCGGGGCGGAAATGTCGCTGAAGTTTGCCGACGATTACGTGGCCACCGACCTGACCCACTCGGAAAAATCAGAAATAGACGCGCCCATCGTTTACGTCGGCTATGGCATTAACGCCCCGGAATACAACTGGGACGACTACAAAGGCCTGGACGTGAAGGGCAAGGCCCTGTTGATGCTGGTGAATGAGCCCCGGTCCGACGATCCCAATTTTTTCAAAGGCCGCGCGCTCACTTACTACGGACGCTGGACCTATAAATATGAAGAAGCGGCGCGCCGTGGGGCGGTCGCGGTGATCCTTATTCATCAGACGGAAATGGCCAGCTATCCCTGGGACGTGGTGCGCAACTCATGGAGCGGCGAAAGCTCGATTCTCAAGGATGATGCCGATGCCAGATTGAAGTCCGCCGGCTGGATCCAGTTTGATGTTGCCCAGAAACTCGCCCGTTCCGCGGGCATGGAACTGGACAAGATGTTCAAAGAGGCCAGCCTGCGCAGCTTCAAGCCGGTGGAACTGCCAGTCCGACTCAAAGAAACCATCGTCTCCCGGGTGCGGCAGTTTTCGTCGCGCAACGTGGTGGGAAAAGTGCCGGGTTCAGACGCCAGGTTGAAAAACCAGGCGGTCCTTTATACGGCGCATTACGACCACCTTGGAATCCACCCCAACGAGCCGGGAGACAACATCTACAACGGCGCCGCCGACAACGCCACCGGTTGCGGAATTCTCCTGGAACTGGCGCGCGTTTATGCTTCGGCCAAGGAAAAGCCCCGGCGCTCCGTGCTGTTTGCCTCCGTTACCGCGGAAGAGCAGGGTCTGCTGGGCTCAGAGTATCTGGGGCAGCATCCGCCCGTGCCGGCGCGCGACATCTCGCTCGACCTGAATTTTGACGACATCCAGCCCCTGGGTGAGCCCCAGCAACTGGTGGCCTCGGGATCGGAACGGACCACGGTTTATCCGCTGGTGCAATCTGTGGCCGAGGCATTTGGCATGGTGATCCAGCCTGACGACCACCCGGAAGCCGGCCACTACTATCGTTCGGACCACTTCAGCCTGGCCCGCGTCGGCGTTCCCGCCTTCAGCCTCAATGAAGGGCCTCTGTTCAAAGGCCATGATCTGGCCTGGGGGGAGAAGCAGGAGAGGGACTACGTCGCCCATCGCTACCACCAGCCGGCCGACGAATACCGCGCGAGCATGGACTTTACCGCCGACGCCAAACTGGCCAAGGTCGGCCTGGCCGTGGGCTGGCAGGTTGCGAACCAGCCGGAACTGGCCGGGTGGCAGCCGGGAGACGAATTCGAAAAGGCGCGCAAAGCCACCCAGCAGGCGAAAGCGCGGTTATAGCGCTCCCGTCGCGCTGGAAGTGCCTAAGGTAACCTAAGCGTTAGGGAACTTTCGTTATAAAATCCCGGCTGTTCTCCCCAGAGAAACAGCCGGCAGGCCGATGGCCTTTTCTTTCCTTCAACGCGGTAACCTGAGCGACCATGCCCGAGAGCTTACTCTAACGAGCTACGAACCCGCGCTCGTGCTGGAAGGTCTGGTCACCGGCATTGACAATCTGCGCCACGACGTTTTTCTAAGCCCCAAGTTTGCCGAGGCCGCGCGGCTGCACATCTTCCGGCTCATCGCCCGGTACGGCGGGGTTGAAGACCTTGCCATTGAAGAAACGCGTTCGGCAAGGATCGCCGCCGCGCCCCGCGGCATCCGCGAACGCCAGCCGGCCGCCTCCAAGCCGTTTGATACGGGAGAGTTTCGCAAGCTGCTGCTGGACTTGCATGGCGTCGCCCTGAACCGGGCGAAAGTGGAAAACAACATCTCCCTCGACGTGCTTTTCCGGCTGGCGGTGCTCAAATTCCAGCGCAGCGAGCTGTTGAGCCAGTACAACCAGGTGCTGGAGCGCTGCCGTTCCCGCGTCAAGATCTATGAAGGCCCGCGCCATGCCGGCAGCAGCGCTACGGTGGAGCTGCGTGAGCGCGTTGCCGCTTTGCAGGTCAACAAGAAATCCGTGCTGCGGCGCGCCGGCCGCGACCTGTTCAACATCCTGCGTGACGCCGAAAAAGAAACTCTCGCCAAAATGCGCCGCTCGCTCTTCGGCGATACCGCGGCCCTGGTTTATGAGCTTCTGCTGAACCGTTTGATCTTCACCGAGGACGGGCAGGACAACTATCTGAACGCCGAGCATTACGTCATGTTCGGCCATTACCAGGGCGCTCCCGACCGCTTTGAGGCGCTGCGTGGACTTGCCGCGCGCTACCTGAAGATGCTGGGAATCGTGGGTGATGAGGATGATCCCCTGGTGGATGGCCTGCTCAGCGTCCCGGAAAATGCCCAGGAAATCATGGCCAACGGCTCGCCCGATGATTCCTCCGCCCGCGGGAAGGCGCAAAGGGCCATGCTCAACGCATGGGTGGAACTGCTGGAGGAAGAGAGCGTATTGGAGAACGTGCTGGCTTCCTATGAAGTGGTGCCGCTGCTGGCGCAGTACTCGCCGCCGCTGGACCCGCAGCAGTTGAAGAGCGCGCTGGTTTCCCGCCAGGAACGCAAACGGGTGGAGGCGCTCCTGGAAGAGCATGGCAGGATTTCGCCCGACAATCTTTACGCCGCGGTGAAAAAACTGGAAACCACGCGTCCGGCGGAGCGCGCCAAGACGGCGGGACGGTTCCTTTCCGATTTCACCCGCTATCACCGTGATTTGCGGCGCATGGAAGCCGTGGTCTCCGCCATGGAATCTGTCAACGTCCTGGGCGCAGAAAAGTTTCGCGAGCTTTCCGCCGTCAACAACACTCTGTATGAGTACCTGCTCCCCGAAGAGCAGAAGCCTTCCGGGGAAAAAGTCATTCACCATGTGGTGCTCAAGGCGGACATCCGCGAATCCACCACGCTCACGCGCACGCTGTTCGAGCGCGGGCTGAATCCGGCTTCCTATTTCAGCCTTAATTTCTACGATCCCATCAACAAGCTGCTGCCCAAATACCAGGCCAGCAAGGTGTTCATTGAAGGCGACGCGGTGATCCTGGCCCTGTTTGAGCGTGAAGGCGTCCCGGCGCTGGGCGTCGCGCAGACCTGCGTGCTGGCCAAGGAAATCATTCAAGTGGTGACCGCGTATAACGACCGCTCTCTGGCTTCCGGCCTGCCCAGCCTGGAGCTGGGCATCGGCATCTCCTATCAGGATTCAGCTCCCATGTACCTGATGGACGGCACGCGGCAGATCATGATTTCCAAGGCCATCAATGAGAGTGACCGCCTCTCTTCCTGCCACAAAGGCGTTCGCCGCCTGCTGGAAGGCCGGGAACTGCTCTTCAACGTTTTCACCTTCAAGACCGTTGAAGACGCCGCCACCGGCGGCAATCCTGAAGAGTTTCTGCTGCGCTACAACATTGGCGGGATCCACATCAGCCAGGCTGCGTTCCACAAACTGGCCTCGGAAATCTCCCTGCAGGCCTATGACGTTGAGGTCCCCATGATCTGGAGGACGGCTACCGTGCGCATCTATTCCGGCATGGTGCCGCTGGGCCAGGGAATGTTTCACAAGATCGTGCTGCGCGAAGGCCGCGTGCCCCACGTGGACCCGCGCGACTTCTCCCTGAAGGAAGTGACCGATCAGTTCTATTACGAAGTCTGCATCCATCCGCGCATCTACGAGGCCATAGAGAGCTTCCAGACCGCCGAAGCCGCGCATTAGCCGGTGACATCATCGCCACCCTGGTTTTGTGGCCAAAAGTATTTCATAATCACGAACTCTGAATGACTGCCGGACCACGCCGCAATTTCCACACCGTCCTTGCGCTGGCATGCGTGCTCACAGCCGCATCAGTCGCCGTCAAGGGTCCGGCGCGACTGGACGGCCGGCTGCATTGCCGTTACCAACGCTGAAATCGAAGAGATATGGGCCATGGTTCCGGTGGGAACCCCGATAGAGATCAAGCCCCGAGCATCCCGGCGTCTCCCAGCTGTTTTTGCGCCTTTGCCGGTTCAATACGCCCCGCCCGAGATGGCCGGTAAGCCATTGCAAATAAAGCACCTATTACCCAGGTAACTTGCTGGATACCCGGCCATGCATGTACCTTTGGGGCATATGCTCGGAGCGAGGAGAAGCTACGTAATCATCGCGCTGCTGGCTGCCTTCCTGGGGGCTTCCTGTGAAGCCAAACAGCTTGCCGTGGTGGTGGACAAAGCCAATACCGTGGGAGGGATGTCGGCCGTCGAACTGGCCAAAATTTTCAAGTTCGACAAGATGAAATGGCCGGACGGCAAAGCCGTGGTGCTGGTGATGCGCGATCCTTCCACGCCGGAAATGCGGACCGCCATCCAGAAGATCTACCACATGACCAGCGAGGAATTTCGAGGGCTGCTCTCCAGCCATAGCCAGCGGGTCATCATGGTCCAATCGGAACAGCAACTGCTGCGATCGGTGGAGTCAACTCCCGGCGCGCTGGGCCTGGTGGACGTTTATTCCATCAGCAACCGTGTGAACGTGCTGAAAGTGGATGGGAAGCTGCCGCTGGAACAGGGATACCTGCTCAAGAGCGATTAACGCGCAGCGGAATTTGCCGTGTCGCGTCCGTAGGTGGTGCAGGCATTTGTCCCTGCGGTTTTCAGCCCGCCAAACTGCCCGGCTTCAGCCGTTGCGCTCAACACCTTGGGGTGCTAAAAGCTGCAATTGCCCCGCACCGCTTCCCACCAGCCCTGCTACCTCTCCAGCCGCCTGCAAGTTTTGCCGCCTGCTACATTCCTACGTTTAAGCGCTGATGGGGGAAGTGTGTTTGGCTGGCAGACTGCCGGTCATTCCTTGAAGTCGAACGGGTGTGCTTCCCGGCCGGGTATCACGGAAAACGCACTTTCATGTATGCTGTCCTCAATCTTCTTTTATCAGCGAAAGGGTAGGAGAACGCATGAAGGCAAGGATTTGCGCGGCCTTATTACTGCTTGTTGCCGGGTTGAGCGGCTGCCTCAAGGGCAAGAACAATTTTCTTTATGTGACCGGCCAGGGCACCAATGAGGTCTTTGGTTTCACGCTCCATGCTGACGGCAGTTTGACGCCCCTGGGCACGCCCAATTTCGCCGCCGGCTCGCAGCCTTCCTCCATGGCCGTTCATCCTCCCGGAGATTTTTTTTACATCGCAAACTTTGGCGGTAATGCGCTGACCCTGCTGAACATCAACACAGGCAACGGCGAACTCACGGTGCCGCCCGTCAACAGCGCCCTGCCGCCGCTCACGCCGCCCAACATCTTCAATACCGGGACCGGACCGTTAGCCGTGGTGGTGTCGCCGACCGCGCCGCGCGTATATGCGCTGAACCAGATCTCCGGCAATATCAGCGCCTTTCTGCTCGATCCCGGCAACGGCAACCTTGCGCTGATTACAAATCCGCCGCAGGGGTCGCCGAACCCGCTTCCCGCCTATGGCAGCTTTACCGCGCCTACTTCCATGGCAATTTCGCCCAAGGGCAATTTCCTCTATGTTGCCAGCCCCACGCAGGGCCAGGTGTTTGGCTTCGCCGTGAACAACTCTGACGGATCACTGGCCCCGGTGGCGGGATCGCCCTTTGCCGTGGGCGGAACCGGCGGGACGCCCAGCTGGGTGACGATTGATCCATCCGGCCGCTTCCTTTACGTCACTGATTCCGCGCACAATGCCGTGCTGGGCTTTTCCATCGGATCGGACGGCGTCATCGCGCCCATCAGCGGGTCGCCCTTTGCCGCGGGCGTCAACCCCACCTCCATGACCACCGACCCGGGCGGCGCGCTGCTGTTCGTCTCCAACACGGGCGACAACACTGTCTCGACTTTCGTGATTGACGCGGGTACGGGTGCTCTTGGCGCGGTCAGCGGTTCGCCCTTTGCCGTGCCCGGCAGGGCCCCGGGTTTTCTGCTCTCCAACGGGAATTTCCTGTATGTCGCGGAGCAGGCCACCAATGACATCGCGATATTTTCCATTGGCAGCAACGGGGTGCTGGCCCCGGCAAAGACCCCCACGATCGGGGTGGCGGTTTCACCGCAATGGATCAGCGCGGCCAGCGAATAGGGTTTACCTGCACTTCATGGAGCGTGTCGTCGGGCTGCCCGCTGTCTGAATGCGCGAAAGCAAAACGCAGCGGCGCGCTCTGCTTCTCTTGCGTCGGAATGTCCACAAAGCCCAGGCCCAGTCCGCTTTCGGTTGAAAGCGACTCATGAAAATCGCCGTCGGCGGCCGACCAGCGCAGGCGAAATTCCCCCGGCGACATCACGCGCAGCGTGGAGCCTGAAGGGACGGAGCGAACGCGCCGCGACGGCTTCCACACTTCCAGGTCTTTGCGCCCCAGCGCCGCCAGATAACGATTGGCAACCGCCGGAATCAGATCGAATACCGCGCCATCGTTGAGCGAGCGCAGGAGCTTGATGTACTCCGCGTGCGCCCACATCAGCGGCGTGGCCGAACCCGCGGGCCTTCCCAGATACATTCCGGCGGCGGGAATGTCCGGCTGGTCCCAAACCTGCTCCGGCAGCATGCCGCCCTGCGTGGCAAAGCGCTCCATGGCCGCAACGTAAGACCCGATATCGCGGCCGGCCGCCAGTTCATAATGGGCGCGCTCGCCGGTCAGCAGCGGCCAGGCGCGGCCGGTCCCCCAGCCCTGATAAGGCCTGCCATCCACGTGCGGGCCGTAACCATCGTTGTTGTAGCGCCGCCATGCCGGGCCAAAGGGTGTTTCCACTTTGAGCAGCGAGTCAATCACGCGCAGGGAATCTTCCATCAGCGCCGAGCCTGCGGGACGGATGCCGTAACGCACCAGCTCAAGAAAGCCGGCGTCCACAATGTCTTTGGCGGGGAACGCGTACTGTTCGCCGGGCGGGCGGTTGGCCAGGGTAAGGCTGCCTGTGTTGGGGTCTTCCAGGGGCGAAGGATCGTTTATGCCGACGGGCAGAATGCGGATATAGTGGCGCGAAATTCCCGGCACCAGCGAGCCTTGCGTGGTCACCGTCCAGCGCTCCACATGAGATTCAATGAAGTCCGCGTGCTCCTGCAGGAAATCCGCGATTTGCCCTTCACCGCGCGAGCGCGCGAAATCCGCGGCGCAGATCAGCGCGGCGATGGCGGCGGCCAGCGTGGAGGGCGAATAGCCGCTGGCTTCCTCCCAGCGCTCCTGCTCGGTGACCGGGCCCTGCTGGACCAGGTAGCGCGCGGCGGCCTTGACCATGGGATAAGGGTCGAACAGGGCCAGCGCGTCCGCCTTCCACAAGCGCCAGGCCAGCATGATGGGAAAGGCGACTTCATCAAGCTGAATGCCCTTCCAGTAGGGCGTGCCGTCAATCCAGAAATTCTGCGGAAAGCCGCCATCGGACTGCTGCGAGCATGCCAGGTAAACCAGCGCGCGCAACGGAGTGACTTTGTCGGCCGCGGCCAGCAGGCCGGTGGCGGTGTTCACCATGTCGCGCACCCAGACCAGGTGATAGCCGCCCAGGTCTTCATCGCCCATCACCTCGCCCCAGGGGATGCTGGCGGAAGCGATGAAGGCGCCGGCGAATGTCTTGTCCTCATGCGCCAGAAGCACGGTGCGGCTGGTGCGATAGAGTTGGCCGCCATCCGAACCCAGGTGGTCCAGCTTGTGCAGCGTTTCACAGGTGCGCTGCCACTGGTCCACAAATCTGCTCTTATGCTCTTCGAAAGGGAAGGCCAGGGACTGGTTGATCACCGCGGCCGCGGCATGCACGCTGTCGCCGAAGGCCATGGCAATCGTGAACTCGCTGCCTTGCGCCAGGTCAATCTCGCCCATCATGGCCACGTTGCCGTCTTCCGCGCGGTCAAACTCCCAGTCCATCGCGTAGTTGTCATTCAGGTCCTGCCAGCCGTCGCTGTGGCCGACAAAGCCGCATGAGGAACGGGCAAATCCGCGGTCCGCATCCACCGCAAGGCAGGTGCTGTTCTTCCATGCCAGAAGCATGTTCCTTCCGGCGATTTCCAGCTTCCTGGCCGAATTGTTCCCGCCGGCTACTTCCAGATGCGGCGCCAGCAGGAAGAACAGACGCAGCTTGCCGGCCCAGCCCTCGGCGGGAGTAAGCCGCGCGCGCAACAGCACACAGGCCTGGTGCGGATCGGAGATGATCTCTTTTTCCAGGCGGTAGCGCCCTTGAGGATCGGCGCTGGCCACGCGATAGCCGAGGGCGTGCGCTTCAATGCGCTCCACCGCGGCGGTCAGGTCGCGCTTCTCTTCATGGAAGAAGGTCTTGCCATCCGTGACAAGGAACTGCGCATCGCGGATTTGCGGCCGGTCAATGGTGGGGTAATAAATCTCGGTCACAATGCCCTGGGCCAGGGTGAACCATACCCGGCTCGAAGTTGCATAGGCGGTCCCGATGCCGTCTTTTGAACTGCTGGACCAGGTTGGCGGGATGCCGGGATGTCCAAAAGCGCTGCCGGTGGAAGGGGAAGAAGAGGTGCTTGCCATGCGCCTAAACACCATAATGGCTGGCCGCGGAGCAATGCAAATCCGCCCCCGGGGGGCCCCGGAAACGTGAGGCCACAGGCGTGCCGCCGCCGGGCCATGCAACCCCATGTACTTACGGCAGTTGTTTACCGATTTGTTACTGTGCTAAACACAGCATCTATGCTGGAGACCGAACAGAATGAATCCTTGTACGCTGAGGCGCCTGAGCTGTCTCCGGTGGACCAGCTACGGCAGCAGTGGACCAATCAGCCCGGCGCATTTGCGCTGCTGAAGCAGAAAAACACCATAGACCAGAACCCTGAGCTGGTGCCGTGGGCCGGCACCGCGGCCATTCGCGGATGGGCATGGCCCTACGCATTCGCTTTTCAGGGGCTGGTAATCGTCTCCATCGTCTTCTCTTTCTTTAACTGGTACATGACGCGCGACGCCGGGAGGCTGCAAGACCAGATTATGAATCTCCAGGCGGAGATCCAGACCGAGGTCCAGCGGCAGCAGGGCGTCATGGACGCCACCCAGGCGGAGATTGACCGTATCTCGCGTTCCAGGAAAGGGACTTTCAGCCTGCGCATGTCACCCACCGTGCTTACGCGCGAGCAGGCTCTGCATGAGCTGAACGCCACGCTGGAGGATTCGCGCAACTCGGTGGAACAGTACAAGCAGCGCATGCACGCAAAGGAGAGGGAATTGCGCGCGCGCCAGAGCGCGCTGGCGCTGGTGTATTCAGGGACGCCATTGATATTTTCGCTGGCCTTGCTGCTGGCCGCTGCAGGTGTGGGACGCGGAGTGCGCAGCGACTATTCCCGCAATCCGCAGGCCAGGAACGCCGCCGATCTTTACCTCTATTTTGCGACCTCCGAAGGGCTGTTTCTCAACCTGCTCTTTCTCGGACTGCTTCACCTGGTGCTGAGCGGAAGCAATTACGGCCTGGAAGGGCTGTTTGAGACCGCAGGACCGTTCTTATTCCTCTTCTTCTGGATCGGCTTCTACGCGCTGGTGCTTCGCTATTTTGTGGGCGTCGCGCGCAGCATGTATAAAGCCATGCAACTCCGCGTCCCGGCCAGCGAATGGAGCCCGCAGAACCGCGTGCTGCTGCGCATCCACAACAATTTCTTCATCATGCTGGCGTTTCTCGAAGGCACTTTCCTGGCGGCCTGCTACGTCCTCTATCACGCCGATAAGCGGCTGTTCTGAGCCCGGCCTGAGTCTCTGCAGCTTCATTCACCGCACCGCTCCACTCCAAAAATAGCGTTTGTAAATAGATGCCGCGGGAAGGGCGGCAAACTCCGGCTCCGCTTTGCGAGTCTCATTGACCGTGAGTTTTGCCGCCGCCAAGATTCTGCATCTGTGGAGCCGGTTGCGTTCGACGTACTGGTTTGTCCCCAGCCTG
>DATIWA010000071.1:0-5636 GCA_035465515.1 Candidatus Limnocylindrales bacterium
GATTGCGTCCGCGCCATAGGCGCGTCAAGAGTCCCGCCGATTTTCGGTTCTCCAATCAGCAGGTGGAAGTGGTTATGACGATAAACTCCCGGCAACGATGAAAGACATATCTCTTTCGCGTCTCTTCCAGCACCTTGAGAAACAGATCGCGCCCTCGAGCCGAGCAGAGGCAGGCTTGCGATAAGGGCGGCAGAGATGGGGCCGTTCAGTCGCTGATTTTAAACGCCCATGCTCTGCGAGTCAGCAGAAAACTCGCAGCAGATTTAAAAAGCGGGAGTTTGCGCTCTAGGGATCAATCTGCACGACGTAAATGGCTTTGCCAACGATGTCTAGAGGGGTGATGGCCGTGGAAATAGCGTCCGTGTTGAGGTCGTAGAAGTCCAGTTCGCCGCCTTCCACCACGTAAACGATGTTGCGGCCGGAGATGGGCTGGATTCCGGTCACGTCAAAACTCTGCCGCAGCGAGGAAACCGGAGGAACCGCGACGGGAAAGCCGCCGGCTCCGGGATTTCCTCCGCTGACGTCAGCGATGGTAAGGCAACCGGGGCGAGTGTTGTTGGCGGCCACCGGACCAGGCGTGCAGCTCAAGGAGTTGATGTAGAGTTTGCTTCCGGCCAGGACCATCCTGGTATGGGTGCCGTTGGTGATCTGAGTTCCGGCGCCAACCAGGCTGAGGCTGGCGGTATCAATCACCACCAGGGTGCCGGTCGCACTCAGGCTGGGTGTTCCGGCGACAAACAAGCTGTTTCCGCTGATCAGCCCGGCAGTCGCGCTGGGCACGGGGATGACGGCGCTGAAACTGGGAGCGGCGACCGAAGTAAAGTCCGCCTTGACCACGCTGGCCGGAACCAAAGGGGTCCCCGATCCACCGCCGCAGGCAACGCCGCAGTTGAGGATAAACGCCTGGGTTTCACTGCCGCTGAATACCGCCGTGAAAGGCTGATCGAGCGTCAGCGGACTGCCGGCGGAAGGAGCGGGCGCGGAGATGGGGTCGGCGGTTTTGCTGGCTGTGGTGGTCACGGCCGCGGTATCAATCACCCAGAACGTATTGGTGTTCGGCTGCGGCGGGGTGGTCACGGGAACGTCAGCAAACACCAGCAGTTTGGTGCCGTTGGGGCTGAGCGCGAGCCGCGCTGCGCCAGCAATGGGAATGTTGGCTACGACAAGTCCGGTGGTAGTATCAACGGCCTGGACGAAACCGTTGTTTCTTTCGGCGAGCCAGACAAACTTGCCGTCCGGACTGATCACCACATCGTTGACGACATCGGCCGTCAGCGGCGCGAATGTGATCTGCTCGGTGGCATTGTCAAAGATAGTGATTTGAGAGACGCGGTTTTCCACGATGGCCGTGGTCCCTGCGGCGGTAACCATCCTGCTTGCGCCTACAAGGTTGGGAATCACTTTCGGCGAGAAAACGTCTTTGAGAGCGTCGATAATGTTCAGCACTCCAGTTTGCTGGTTCGAAACCAGCACCCTCTTCTTGAGACCGGTGGGCGGATTCGGACTCTGGGTGGTGCTGGAACCGCAGCCTGCCAGCAGCGCTGCCAGGCACGCACCGAGAATTCCCTGGACATACTTCTTTCGACGCATTCTAGACGTGACCCTAAGCCTTTTTGATGAAATCGCGATTATAGCAGAGCGAGATTTTGAGAAAAGTCCGGCCATCCACGCAACGCACTCCCGCCGCTCCCGAAAAGAACGGTCCAGTGTGGGATTCATGCGAATTTTTTAACGGCCGGCGACAAGGGATGGCCGCAGGACGAAAGCATGGGGTATTCTGAGAGTTTACGATCATGCCTAAAGACCTGCTAACCCGCTTGAAAGAAGGCCCGGTCCTGTGCGACGGAGCGATGGGAACGCTCTTTTACTCCAAGGGCGTGTTCATCAACAAATGCTATGACGAGCTGAACCTGACGCAGCCGGACATGGTTCGCCAGATCCACCAGGAATACCTGGCTGCGGGGGCCGAAATCATTGAGACAAACACGTTCGGCGGCAACTCGTTCCGCCTGGAGCGTCACGGCCTGGCCGACAAGGTCCGCGAGATCAACCTGAAAGGCGCGCAACTGGCGCGGGAAGCCGCTGACGCGTTTAACCAGAAGACGGGCAGCGAGGTCCTGGTCGCAGGGTCGGTGGGCCCGCTGGGGCTCCGCATTGAGCCGCTGGGCAAGACCTCACGCGAGGAAGCACGCGGCTCCTTCCGGCAGCAGATCACCGCCCTGGTGGAAGGCGGGGTTGACCTGCTCATGCTGGAGACTTTTGGCTACCTGGAAGAACTGCATCAGGCGATCCTGGCGGCGCGCGAGGCCGCCCCGCAAATGCAGATTGTGGCGCAGGTGACGATTGATGAAGACGGAAACTGCCTGGACGGAGCCAGCCCGGAAACCTTTGCCGCCAAGCTCGATGAGTGGGGCGCGGATGTGATCGGATGCAATTGCAGCGTTGGCCCGGTGGCCATGCTGGAGGCGATTGAACGGATTCGCCGCAACACGGAGCGGCCCATCTCCGCCCAGCCCAACGCGGGAGTGCCGCGCAATATTGAGGGCCGCAACATCTACCTGTGTTCTCCGGAATACATGGCCAGCTACGCGCGCAAGTTCGTGAACGCGGGAGTGGGACTGGTGGGCGGCTGCTGCGGAACCACGCCGGAACATATCAAGACGATGAAATCCGCCCTGCGCATGACGGACGCCAAGGGCCGCAAGCCGTCATTCCATGTGGTGGGCGAGCGCAAAAAGGAATCCAGCATCGCGCCGCCGCCGCTGGCACAGCGTTCCGACCTGGGGCGTAAACTGGCCGCGGGTGAATTTGTGACCATGGTGGAAATCGTCCCGCCCAAGGGCATTGATTTCCGCAAAGAGGTGGAAGGCGCAAAGTTCCTGAAGGCAGCCGGCATTGACGCCATCAATATCCCTGACAGCCCGCGCGCTTCCGCCCGCATGAGCAACCTGGCGCTGTGCACGCTGGTGCAGCAGCAGGCCGGCATTGAGACGGTCCTCCATTTCACATGCCGCGACCGCAACGTGCTCAGCATGCAATCGGAATTGCTGGGATGCTACACCATGGGGATGCATAACCTGATCTGCATCACCGGCGACCCGCCCAAAATGGGCAACTATCCGGATGCGACGGCGGTCTTTGACGTGGACGCGATCGGGCTGGTGAATATCGTCCATAATTTGAACTTCGGGCTGGACATCGGCGGCAACCCCATTGGCAGCGGCACGCGGTTCGTGATCGGCGTGGGCGCAAACCCGGGGATCGTCAACATAGATGAAGAGGTGCGCCGCTTTGAGTACAAAGTCGAAGCCGGAGCAGATTACGCCGTCACGCAGCCGGTGTTCGACGTTGCGCTGCTGGAACAGTTCCTGAAGCGCATTGAGCATCACCGCATCCCGGTGCTGGCCGGGATCTGGCCACTTACCAGCGTGCGCAACGCAGAGTTCATGAAAAACGAGCTGCGCGTTTCGGTCCCGGATTCCGTCATCGAACGCATGGCCCGCGCCGCGAATCCTGAAGCCGCACGCGCGGAAGGCATCCAGATTGCGCGGGAAATGCTCCACCAGGTGCGCGGGCTGGTGCAGGGCGCACAAGTCGCCGCGCCCCTGGGGCGGTATTCCTCAGCGGTGGAAGTGCTGGATGGGATGTCTGGCACGGCGACTGCCGTGGGATAGATGTCCCCGAAGAGATCACCGTCCATCAGCGAACATCAGCTCGCGGCCTTAAGGCCGGGCTCCCCTGCGCGCGACAACTGCTCCACGAACCATGTAGCCGCAACCCTGGAGACTTCTTCCAAAGCGCCGCGCTCTTCAAACAGGTGCGTGGCGCCGGGCACAATATGTAGCTGGTTGGGGCCGTGCATACGCCGCAGGGAGTCTCGGTTCAATTCCAGCACCTGGGTGTCTTCGCCACCCACAATGAACAATGCCGGCGCTTTGACTTTTTCCAGGGCATCCTCCGCCAGATCGGTCCGGCCGCCGCGGGAAACCAGGGCAGCAACATCGCGGTCCAGCTCTGCCGCGGTGATAAGGGCCGCCGCCGCCCCGGTGCTGGCGCCAAATAGACCAATGGGAAGGACCTTCAATTCGGGCTGCTTCCGGGCCCAGCGCACAACCTGCGTGCATCGGGAGGCAAGCAGAGGAATATCAAACCGCAACTCCATCGTCTCAGCATCGATCCTTTGTTCTTCATCGGTGAGAAGGTCCAGCAGCAGAGTGGCCAGGTGTTTTTTGTTCAGGTCTGTTGCAACTTTCCGATTGCGGGGACTGAACCGGCTGCTGCCGCTTCCGTGGACAAAAATTACGAGTCCAACCGGCACGTCTGGAATCTGAAGGTCTCCATGAAGGTTTATGCCGTCGCTTGGAATCATGACGGGCATTGGGGAGCCGTGGGGAGTATGAGCGCGTGCTGGCATATGAGCACCTCCACAATCATGCTTACACTTTAAAAGCTCTCATCCCGGAGGAATCCCGGCAGTGAGGCCCATCACCCGTTTCCGGTGATGGTTGGGAGAATGAATTTCCATTCAGCCGGTTGCCTTCAAGGCCCCTGCATTTGAAGGATTGTTAAAAAAATCCAGAACAGCCGGGACGAGGCGGAGTAAAATGTCTGGGATGGAGTTCCGGCCCTGTGCCTAAATTTGAAGATTGCCTTCAGCGTCTGGAAAAAATTGTTGATGAACTCGAGAAAGGCAATGTGCCTCTTGAGCAGGCGTTGAAGCTATTCGAAGAGGGCATGCAGCTTTCCTCCGCGTGTCGTAAAGAACTGGAGGAAGCTGAGGGAAAAGTAGAAATTCTCCTGAAGCAGAACGGGAAAATTCAAGCTGAGCCTTACGACGCCGCGACGGAGCGGACTCCGGCCGCGGCCAGAAAATAATAAAGACCCCACGCCTGCAAGATCAACTTGCAGCATTCGACGTACGGTGAAACACCCGCCGGTGTTTTCCCACCAGCCCTGAAGGAAGTGCTCCATGAAACCGCTTAGTGTAGTTGTCGCCCAAGGCAACAGTAAAACCGGCGAATCGTTGGCCAAGTCACTTCATAATCACTTCCGAGTAGTGAACGTGGTAAGCGGTGTGGAAGAGCTGCGCCACGCGATTCCCCGGCACCGGGCCGATGTTGCCATTGTGGACCTGGAACTCGCCGGCGTGGACCATGTCCAGCAGCTTCGCCGGGAATTCCCCGCCACCACCATCGTTTGTACCCACCGGCTGGCCGATGAAAAAATGTGGACACAGGCGCTCTCCGCCGGAGCAGCGGACTGTTGCTTCAACTCCGATGTGCGGGCGATTGTGTTGGCCGCCACCAACACCCCGCGCCTCTCGCACGCCCACGCAGCATAAATGATTGTTGTATCCTCCTCCCGTCCAAAGCAACAAGGGGGCATCATTCGAAGATGATGCCCTCTTTGTTCATATACCATCGCCCGGTTCCCCGCCTTGATTGGGCGGTCTATTCCCTCTCGAAGCCGGCCGCTCGGCGCGGCAGCGGTCTGGCGGACAGAAGCAAGTTCCCCGGATGACCCAATCGCCGGTTGGAAGTTATACTCAGTTATTCATGCTCAAAGACATCCTCGAGCAGGGCCAGCAAGTGATCGACGCCGCCCTGGATAAATTGCTGCCTTCGCCGAAACAACGG
>DATIWA010000072.1:0-7403 GCA_035465515.1 Candidatus Limnocylindrales bacterium
GGGTTTAACAGTTCAATTTGTCAAAGAGCGTGGCCAACTGCGGACTGCCAGTCGCCAGTTGCTGTTCTCGCCCCTGGGGGCTCACTCACTATAGCCGAAGTTCCTGGAGCGAATAAAGCGCGAAATAGTACATCTTGACAAGGCCTGCCCGGCAGCGCTGTTCGTTTTCGAACTCTCCCGCCTGCCTGTGGAACTTTGGAACTAACTCCGCCCACCGCCGTATAGTCCTGAGAGAAATTCCGTGCGCATTCTTCTCACGTTTTTCCTGCTCACATATGCCGTGACCTGGACGTGCTGGGGCGCCGCAACAGCTTTGCCCCGCGCCGCTCCCGCGCCACTCCGCGGGCTGATCATCATTCTCGGGGTCTTCGCGCCGGCGCTTGTCGCTGTCTCGCTCACCTCTAGCAGCGGCGGACTCTCCGGCGTGCTGGCGCTGCTTCGTCGCCTGGTGCAATGGCGCGTGGGCGTACGATGGTACTTTTTCGCCGCCGGCTACATGGCGGCCATCAAGCTCATGGTGGCGCTCGCGCACCGTGTGCTTGCCGGCGCATGGCCGCGCTTCGGCCACGAAGCGTGGTACGTAATGATCGCAGCCACCGTTTTTTCCACGGTGGTCGGCGGGCAGGCGGGTGAAGAACTCGGGTGGCGCGGCTTTGCGCTGCCTCGCCTCGCCGCGCGCTTCGGCCTGGGGCGCGCCAGCCTGCTGCTGGGAGTTATCTGGGCCTGCTGGCATCTGCCTCTGTTCTGGCTTTTTCCTGACGCTGACACCTTCCACCAGTCGTTCCCGGTATACCTGCTCCAGGTCACCGCCCTTTCCGTCGCCATCGCCTGGCTTTACGGCAAAACCAACGGAAGCCTGCTGCTCACCATGCTGATGCACTCGGCAATCAACAACACCAGGGACATCGTGCCCTCAGCCGTCACCGGCGCCACTCACCCCTTCGCCCTCAGTACTTCACTGGTCGCATGGCTTACCCTGGCATTGCTGTGGATCACCGCCGCGTACTTCCTTGCGCGCATGCCCGCGCTGGCGGAAGCCGCAAACCAGGTGCGCTGAACGCTGGCCGTCCGTCCATGCGCTCTGCTTCCCGCCGCCACGCCGGTCCGTTATAAAATACAGCTCTCTTTTAAAATTGGAATAATCGTGCTCCAGGAATATCTATGAAACCAGCGTTCAAAGCCTTTGCTGTCGCAGCATGCGCTCTTCTCTTCTTGTTTCTCGGCGTCACTTTCGCACAGCAACATGCGTCTAAAGCGGCCATTCACGGCATTGCCATCCACAACATGGACCGCTCCATCGTGCCGGGCAACGACTTTTACCTTTACGCCAATGGCGACTGGATCAAGCGCACCCAGATTCCGCCCGACCGTCCGCGCGTCGGTGTCTTTACCGCGCTTGCCGACCTGACCAGCAAGCGCACTGCCGCCCTGATTGAGGAAGCCGCCAAATCCAAGGCGCCGGCGGGTTCCAGTTCCAGCCAGATTGCCGGCCTCTACAACTCTTTCATGAATGAAGCGGCCATTGAAGCTCGCGGCATGGCGCCGCTGAAGCCGCATCTTGATGCCATCCAGGCCATCAGGAACAGGCAGGAACTGGCGCGCGCGCTGGGTGAAAGCCTCCGCGCTGACGTGGATGCCCTGAACAACACGGATTTCCATACTCCAAACCTGTTTGGATTCTGGACGGCCCCCGGTTTCAACGATTCTGACCACTATGCCGCGTACCTGCTGCAGGGCGGCCTGGAACTCCCCGACCGCGAGTACTATCTCTCCGCCAGCCCTCGCATGAAGGACGTTCGCGCCAAATATCGCACCCACGTCGCGGCCATGCTCAAACTCGCCGGCTTTACTGATCCTGATGCCCGCGCCGCCCGCATTATCGAACTGGAACACTCCATTGCCGAAACGCATCTCTCCCTGGCCGACAATGAAGATATCCATAAGGCCAACAACACCTGGAAACAGGCGGATTTTGCCGCCAGGGCGCCCGGACTGGATTGGGCGGAGTATTTCAAGGGCGCCGGCCTGGAAAAGCAGGAACAGTTCACCGTATGGCAGCCCACCGCGTTTACCGGGGAGTCCGCGCTCGTCGCGTCCGTTCCCCTCGATACATGGAAGGACTGGCTGGCCTACCACCTGATTGAGGAGTACGCTGACTTTCTTCCCAAAGCTTTGGCTGATGAGCGTTTCGAATTTTTCGGCAAAACGCTTTTTGGCACCCCCGAACAGCGCCCGCGCTGGCAAAGAGGCGTGTCCCTGGTTGACGATCTGCTGGGCGATGCCGTCGGAAAAATCTACGCCCGGCGATACTTCTCACCCCAGGCCAAGGCCCAGGCCCAGGCGCTGGTGGCCAACATTACGGACGCATTCCGTAAGCGCATTGAAGCCCTCTCATGGATGGCCCCGGCCACCAAGGCCGAAGCCCAGGCCAAGCTCAACACCCTGTATGTCGGCATCGGATATCCGGAGCACTGGCACGACTATTCGGGCTATGAAGTGAAAGCCGATGATATTTTTGGCAACATCTGGCGCGGCAACTTGTTTGAATATCATCGCCAGGTCGGCCGGCTGGGGGCCGCCGTGGACCGCAAGGAATGGTCCATGTCCCCGCAGACCGTGAATGCCGTCAATCTCCCGCTCCAGAATGCGCTCAACTTCCCCGCCGCGATCCTGCAGGCGCCTTTCTTCGATCCCAAGGCCCCTGCCGCCGTCAACTACGGGGCCATCGGTTCTGTAATCGGTCACGAAATCAGCCACACCTTTGACAGTGAAGGCGCTGCGTTTGACGATAAAGGCCGCGTGCGCAACTGGTGGACGGCCGCCGATCTGGAACATTTCAAGGCCGCCACCGCCAGCCTCGCCGCCCAGTACGACACTTACAAACCCTTCCCTGATCTCGCCGTCAACGGCCGGCAGACCCTTGGCGAGGACATCGCCGATCTGGCCGGCATCTCCGCCGCCTATGACGGTTATCGGGCAGCGCTCGGCGGCAAGCCCGCTCCCGCGCAGCATGGCTTCTCCGGTGACCAGCAGTTCTTTATCGCCTTCGCCCAGAACTGGGGATCCAAGGCGCGGGAAGCCGCGCTTCGCCGCCAGCTCATGACCGATCCCCATGCTCCCGGGCAGTACCGGGCCGCCACCGTCCGCAACATTGACGCCTGGTACCCGGCATTCAAAGTGAAGCCCGGGGAAAAACTTTTCCTGGCTCCGCCGGAGCGCGTGCGCATCTGGTAGGCGTCATTATTTACACTGCTATTGACCGCGAATTGTGGGCGCGAAGCGCCAGGCAGGCTCAGCGCCCATTGAAGAAATCTTGCAGCACCTGAACATATCTGTCCGGCTCCTCATAGGAGGGCAGATGCCCGCTGTGCTCAAAGAAGACGGCCTTTGCGCCGGGGATCGCCTGCGCCAGCCGCCACGCCGTCAGCGGCGCCACATTCATGTCGTAACGCCCGTTGATAACCAGCACGGGAAAGTGAAAGCCGGCAAGCTTTGGCGTCAGGTCCAGGTCCGCGGTGGCCTTTGACACCGCTTCCGAAACCGCCGGCTCGAATCCCAGGTCGCCCATGCGGCTCATGTACGCGTCGCGTTTCTCCGGCGAGTAGAAGATCATGCGGAAGTGGTTGCGCAGGCTGGCCCGCGCCGCCGCGTCAGTATCGGGCCCCAGGCTTTGCATCTCCTTCTGCGTCTGCTCCTGCACGTCGGGAAAGACCTCCGGCAGCAGATGCACAATGCTCTTCCACGAAGGGCCGGGAGAGTCGGAGAGCACCAGCTTCGCAACGTGTTGCGGGTAAGCAGCGGCATACGCCATGGCCACCAGCCCGCCGTAGGAGTCTCCGACCAGGGCAAATTTCTCCAGCCCAAGGGCCTGGCGCACCGCCTCAAGGTCCGCGACCTGCGCGGGCATATCTTGTGAGACCGCCGGGGATTGCGAAGGCCCGTTCGATGGCGAAGTCCCGGGCCGCGCAGGCTTTGACGCGCCTGTACCCCGCTGGTCATAAAAGACAACCATGCGCTCGCCGGCGATGCGCTCCCAGACGTCGTTCTGCACCATGTAGGCATGGGTCAGTCCCGGCCCGCCATTGACCGCGATTACGGGAAGCGATGTCCCAGGTTTGCCCAGGGTCTCATAGGCGATGTCCACCTGCGCAGTGTGCGCCGCGCCCTTGGAGTGCGCGACAGTTTGCGCCGCCGCAATGGCAGAAAACAGCAAAAGCACGAACGCGACCAGTGGCCTTGTCAAGGGAGCAACCTCGCGGGCAAAAATGGGACCAGACGCAGAGCAGCATACCACGCAGGAATCACCCGGCTTGCACGGGCTCCGCGCGAGGGTGGAATGGTGTGTTATTGTAGGCCCATCCCTGGCTGTGAATCCGGGCTTCCGGAGACGCGCTTCACCTGGTCGATGGATGCTGCAAAAATACTGGCACTTCCTCCCCTAAAACGCATCGTGGCCGTGCGTATCGCCAAGGACTGAAAGCCTGATGGTGGCCACGCATCCGGCTTGTCGCCCGCAACAAGGCGTCAGGGAAATGAAGGACATGCGCACCGGGAGGGCGCAGCATGGAAGAAACACAGATCGTTGAACCTGCCGATGCAGATGCCGTCCTGCCGGTGGCGCAGGTCGCCGGCCGCAAGCCGCATCAGGAAGATGGCGGTAACACTCCGCGAATCGGCGACTCCTGGGACCGCATCCTGTGTGCCGCAATCCTGGCAGGGCTGGGCATTCTGGTGTATCAATCGATTTTTGGCGCCTGGTTCCGGCCCATCGTCCTCGACGCGGAAAATGATCAATGGGCCCGGCTGGTTCTTCGCCCGGCAATACTCTGGGGCGTAATGGGCTCCCTCTTGATCGGATTTCGTACCGTGCTTTGGTTCCGTTACAAGGCTTATGCATCCGCCGCCATGGAAGATGCGCCGCCCCTGACGGTGATCATTCCCGCCTACAACGAAGGCGCCATGGTGCTTCAGTCCATCGAATCCGTGGCCCGGGCAACTTATCCTCGCGACCGCCTGGAAATTCTGGTGGTGGATGACGGCAGCCGGGACGACACCTGGCAGCACATCCAAAAGGCCGCTGCGCGATATCCGGAATTGGTCCGCACCCACCAGCAACCCGTGAACCGCGGGAAACGTGAAGCGCTTGCCTTCGGCTTTGAGCATGCCAGAGGGGAAATCGTGGTGACTCTGGACTCTGACAGCGTGATTGAACCCGGCGCTCTTCTTTCCCTGGCCGGACCTTTCCGCAATCGCCAGGTGGGTGCCGTGGCCGGCAAGGTCAAGGTCTACAACCGGCGCGAGGGGATCGTTCCCCGCATGCTGCATGTCCGCTACATTCTCTCTTTTGACATGCTGCGGGCGTCGGAATCAGGCTATGGGACCGTCTATTGCTGCCCTGGCGCTCTTACCGCCTATCGCACGTCCATCGTGCGAAGCGTCGTAAAACCCTGGCTGGAGCAGATGTTCCTGGGCGCGCCCTGCACCGTGGGAGAGGACCGCTCGCTGACCAACCTTGTTCTCGCCACCGGCCATGACACTGTCTATCAGCGTTCCGCCGTCGTGCATACCGTGGCCCCCGTGTCGTACAGCAAGCTTTGCAGGATGTTTCTTCGCTGGGACCGCAGTTATGTGCGCGAAGAGCTGCTTTTTCTCAGGATTGTCTGGAAACGTCCGTTTCCGGCCCGCGTCATCGCCTTGTTCGACCGGCTGATTACCAACCTCCGCTACCCTGTCCACTACGCCTGCCTGCTCTTGCTCGCGTTCATGCTGCCGCACCATCCCTTCACCCTGTTTCGTCTCCTGACCGTGGTGGGCATGGTCTCGGCCATCAACACGCTTTACTACCTGCGCAGCGAACGTTCACCCGACTTCTTTTACGGGATCCTGTATTCCTACTATTCCCTCTTCACCTTGTTCTGGATATTTCCCGTGGCCGTGTTCACCGTCCGGTCCCGCTCCTGGCTCACCCGCTAAGCCGGGCCTGTCGCGTGCGCGGGCCGGGTCACCGCAAAACGTCGTTGAGCGTGCCACCGGGATCCAGTTGAATTATGCTTGCGAACTAACGTCTCGCATTGCGATAGTCCGACCAGATTAAGACGTACAGGCCGGTTCGCGGGGCTGGCCGCCCCTCCGAGGTCAACAGGAGAAAAGCGCAATCCCCGTTCCCTGCACCATTTGACCACTCACTGATGGCTTCTAACCGCTTGGATTCCCTGCGGTTTAGGGCCGGGGGGCGGATGTTAGAATAAGGAACTTAGCTATGCCATTAAAAACGCTATTCCTGAACCCCCCATCGTTTGAGAACTTTGACGGCGGCGCCAGTTCGCGCTGGCCGGCCACCCGCGAAATCGAATCCTACTGGTATCCCGTATGGCTGGCGTATCCGGCCGGGATGCTCGAGGGGTCGCGCCTGCTCGACGCGCCTCCTCATCACGTTTCCGCGGAAGAGACCATTGAACTCGTCAAGCAGTATGAGTTCCTGGTGCTGTTTACCTCAACGCCGGGGTTCCCGGGTGATATCCGGCTGGCCACCCGCATGAAAGAGGCGAATCCCAAGTTGAAAATCGCCTTTGTCGGCCCCCACGTCACAACGCTGCCCGAGCGTTCGTTGCTGGAATGTCCGGCGATTGATTTTGTCTGCCGGCGCGAGTTCGACTACTCCACCGTGGAGTTCGCCAACGGCAAGCCGATTTCCGGGATTCTGGGCATCAGCTACCGCGACGACCATGGGCGGGTCGTCCACAATCCTGACCGTCCTGACGTTCAGGACCTGGACGCTCTGCCCAATGTGACCGACGTTTACTACCGCGACCTGGACGTGCGCCGTTACAACGTCCCCTTCCTGCTTTATCCGTTTGTGGCGCTGTACACTACGCGCGGCTGTCCGGCGCAATGCACCTTCTGCCTCTGGCCCCAGACGCTGAGCGGCCATCCCTGGCGCAAGCGCTCCACCGATGCCGTGGCCCGCGAAATGGCGCAGGCCAAGGAATACTGGCCGTGGGTGAAGGAATACTTCTTTGATGACGACACCTTCAATATCCAGAAAGCCCGCACCATTGAGCTCAGCCAGAAGCTCAAACCGCTGAACCTGACCTGGTCCTGCACGTCGCGCGTGACCACCGATTACGAGACCCTGAAGGCGCAGCGGGAGGCCGGCTGCCGCCTGCTGATTGTCGGCTATGAATCCGGCGATCCGCAGATTCTCAAGAACATCAAGAAAGGCGCCACCGTAGAACGCGCTCGCCAGTTCACCAAGGACACCAAGAAGCTGGGCCTGGTGGTGCACGGCGATTTCATTCTTGGACTGCCGGGCGAAACTCGCGAGTCCATCCGGCGCACCATCGATTTCGCCAAAGAGCTTGACGTTGAGACCATCCAGGTTTCCATTGCCCACGCCTATCCCG
>DATIWA010000073.1:0-8946 GCA_035465515.1 Candidatus Limnocylindrales bacterium
AGAAGAACTTTCCGCCTTCAAGAAACTCACCACCAACGCGGAACGCGATCAGTTCATTGAGCAGTTCTGGCTTCGCCGCGATCCCACGCCCGATACCGCGGAGAACGAATACAAGGAAGAGCATTACCGGCGCATCGCATACGCCAATGAGCACTTTGCCGCCGGCATGCCGGGCTGGAAGACCGACCGCGGCCGCATTTACATCATGTATGGCAAGCCCGACAGCATTGACTCCCACCCCATGGGGGGACCCTACCAGCGTCCCGATGAAGAGGGCGGCGGTACCACGGAGACCTTCCCCTTTGAGGTCTGGCGCTACCGCTACCTGGAAGGGATTGGTCAGGAAATCGAAATCGAATTTGTTGATGACTGCGGTTGCGGCGCCTATGAAATGACCATGGACCGCTCGCGCAAAGACGCGCTCCTGCATGTGCCCAACGCCGGACTCACCACCTTTGAAGAAATGGGACTGGGCAACAAAGCGGACCGCTTCCGCGGGATTGAAGCGCTGGGGCCGGGCCCTTTCACCCAGAGCAACCAGAGCAAGCAGTTTGACCGCCTGGAGACCTTTTCGCGGCTCAATGCTCCGCCCCCCATCAAATTTAAGGACCTGGATGAGGTTGTCAGCCATAAGATCCGTTACAACAATCTCCCCTTTGACGTGCGCGTGGATTTTGTAAAGCTGACTTCGGAAACCGTGCTGGTTCCCATCACTTTGCAAGTGCCTTTGCGCGCCCTCACCTGGGCCAACAAGGATGGCGTCCAGCGCGCGGTGGTCAACATTTTCGGCAAAATGACCACTCTCTCCGGCAAGACCGTCCAGACCTTTGAAGATACGGTCCGCCGGGACATTCCGGCCGAACTGCTGGAGAGGGAACTCAGCAACACTGCACTTTACTGGAAAGCCCTTCCCATGCGCCCCGGGCTGTACCGCCTGGATGTGGTGCTGAAGGACGTAAATGGTGATAAATTAGGCACTTACAGTCGCGGCTGGACGGTGCCGGACTTTTCCGATGACCGCCTGGCTTCTTCCAGCCTGATCCTCGCCGACCAGATGGACGCGGTGCCGGCACGCGAAATCGGCAACGGCAACTTTGTTATTGGCCAGACCAAGGTCCGGCCTCGCGTACAGCCCTCGGATGGCAAGCCGGCATCCTTTAAGAAAGGGGAACAAGTCAATTTCTGGATGCAGGTATATAACCTTGGCATGGACGAGAAAACCAGGAGGCCCTCGGCCACCGTTGAATACCAAGTTATCAATACCGCCACGAAGCAGCCCGTGCTAGACTTGACGGAATCAACCGCCCAGATGGGCAATATTGGCGAGCAGATGACCCTGGAGAAAAGCCTTCCCCTGGCCAAGCTCGACCCGGGTGTGTACCAGGTAACGATTAAAGTTAACGACATGGTCTCCAAGCAGACCATATCGCCTACGGCAAAATTCGCGGTCCAGTAAATCGGTAGTTCCGCTCCATTGAGGTGCGTGGAATGGCCCGTAAACTCGGATTTGTTTTGATGGTCCTGATGGCAGGCGCGCCCCTGTTCGCCGCGCGCGTCGGCGTCATCTCAGGATACGTCAAGGACAGTTCCGGAGAGCCTATGATGGGCGCGGTCGTGGATATCTACACCTCTGCCACGAGCGTGGGCACAACCGTATTTACTGACGGGGAAGGGCACTACCAGGCGGAAAACCTGCCGCCCGGAAAATATCAGGTCAAAGTCAGCGCGGTTTCTTTCCTGCCTTCCCTGCGGGAAAACGTGAAACTGAATTCCGGCGCCCATGTGCTGGTCAACCTGACTCTGAATACCCTGGCCGACGCGCTGAAACTCCTGCCGCCACGCCGCACCAAGGCCTCCGAACCGGACGACTGGCACTGGACCCTGCGTTCTTCCGCCAACCGTCCCGTGCTGCGCGTGGTGGAGGAAGACAAAAACAGTAAAGGCCTGGTTGTAGTTTCCCGCAATGACAGTCCGGAAGCGGCAACGGACAAGGCGCTGAAAGGCCGTGTGGCCTTCATGGCGGGCTCAGAAGCGGAAGGCTTCGGCAGCGCCGGCGATATGACCACGGCTTTCGCTCTCCAGAAATCCATGTTCTCCGCGGGCACGTTCTCGCTGAAGGGAAACATCGGCGCCACCTCAGGTGACCCTACGGGCATCTTGCGCGCCTCCTACGCCCACGATTTCGGCGACAATTCGCGGCCGACCTTCACCATTACCTATCGCCATTTCGCCCCGCCCGGCGCCGCGGTTGAGAACTCCCCTTATGCGGCCGTGGAGATGAATACCTCCGACAGCATGACGGTGGCGGGCATGGTTGATCTGCAATACGGCGCTGATCTTCAATCTCTGGAATTCGCCAAGCGCATCACCGCCGTCCGTCCCCATGGCGCCATTCGGGTCCATCTCTCTCCTGACATGGTACTGGAGTATCGCTACGCCACCTCCGAGCCTGATACTCGTGACGCCAAAGGTTTTGACAGTGCTCCCGCCGATCTCAGCGAATCCGGTCCCAGAATGGCCCTGGCCAACGGCTCCGCGGAAGTGGAGCGCGCCCGTCATCAGGAAGTCTCCCTTTCCCGCCGCATGGGAAAGACCAATATTCAGATTGCGTGCTATGCGGACCATGTGCGGAACCTGGTCCTCACCGGCGCGGGTGATCCCACTGCTTACTCCGATGACGTTCTTCCCGACGTTTACTCCGGCACATTCTCTTACGCGTATGGCGGAGTCCTGAACACTGCGGGAGGGCGCGTGGTGCTGGAACGCAAGTTCTCAGACGATCTCACGGCCACCATGGATTACTCCATCGGAGATGCCGTAACGGCGGACTCCCCGGGCACCTGGCAGAACCTTGCCCAGACGCTGGCCACCAGCCGCCAGCACTCCGTCGCGGCGAAGTTTTCCGGTTATATCCCAACCGCCGGCACGCGATGGATTGCCTCCTACAAGTGGACCAGCGGCGGCACCCTCTCCATGGTTGACGCCTTCAACGCTTCGCCCGGCCAGGCATATCCTTACCTCAGCGTGTTTATCCGCCAGCCCCTTCCCGGCAGCTCCCTGTTGCCCGGTAAAATGGACGCGCTCATCGACCTTCGCAACCTGCTCGCCCAGGGCTATGTCCCCGTCATGGGCCAGGACGGACGCACCGTGTACATGGTACAGTCTGCCCGCTCGCTGCGCGGTGGTCTGGCTTTCACCTTCTAATCAGACAAACTACAAAGGGCACAAGAGCCGCACGCTGCGTTTTCTCATCACGCTTTCGTGTCCGGTTCTACTCGTCCCAGAAGCGCTGCCACCAGTTTTTCTTTTTAGGAGGCTCTTCTTCCTCAAAGACCGGCTCATCTCGCAGCCCCAGGAAGCCTCCGGGACGTGTGGAAGACTCCGGCGTCTTCTTCTCTGCCGGTTTGGGTGGCTCGGGCGCGGCTCGAGGCGGTTCGGGCTTCTTTTCCGCAATCTGCGCCTTCGGACAGCGGACTACCGCGATCCCTGATTCGCCCTCGGCATTTACCGGAACTACCGTGACCGTGGTTTCCCGCGCCCCGAGCGCGTACTCCAGGGCGCTTTGTGCTCCGTGTTCAAAGATCTGCTGCTCGGGCAGTTCCTCGTGCAGCAAAGCCGCCGTCTTCTCGTCAAAAGCCAACCACCGCGTCATAAGTCACGTCCTGCTGATCTGCTGTTTAGACCAGGGCTAGAAGCTTGGATGCCGAGGGCACCTCCGGCGTTTGACGCCACTCTGCTCATTCATTTACTCTCCCGCTCGCAACCTTTCCGCAATCTCACGCAAAGGAGATATCGCATGGCCAGATTTTCCCCGGGACGCCGGCGGTTTACCGTTGGAGCAGCGGCCGTGGCCGCGTCGGCGCTGGTTCGCCCCTCTGAAGCGCTGGAAATGGCGCAGCAATCGCATCCTGCCGCGCCCGCTACTTCCCTGGAAGAGCAGGCGCGCAAGGCCCTGGCCAAGCTCTCTCCCGCGGCCCAGGCTGAAGTGGAAATGAAAGTCGGCAGCATCTTCCGCAAATACGGCAGCAGGCTCAGCGCAGAGCAAAAGACAGACATTCGCCGCGTCATGGCTGAAACCCAGGATGGTTTGGAAAAGATGCGCGCTTTCGTGCTTGAAAACGGCGATCAGCCGGCCACCGTGCTGGAGATCTCGCGCGGCAAAGGAATCAATAATGCTGAGTGAAGACGTCCTCTTTCTCCCGGTAACCGAATTGTCCCGCCTGATCCGCACGCGCCGGCTTTCGCCGGTGGAACTCGCGGAGAGCTATCTGGAGCGCAGCCGCGCTCTGGGTCCACGGCTCAACGCTTACGTTACGCTGACACCCGATCTCGCGTTGCAGCAGGCCCGTGCCGCGGAAAAGGAAATAGCGGCAGGGAAGTATCGCGGGCCGCTGCACGGCATTCCTTATGCGGCCAAGGACCTGCTCGCGGTCAGGGGATATCCCACCACCTGGGGCGCGCGCCCGTACCTGAACCAGCGTTTTGATTACAACGCGACCGTCATCAACAAATTGAACAGCGCCGGCGCGGTGCTGCTGGGCAAAGCGGCCATGATCGAGCTCGCCGGCGGCATGGGCTACCGCTATGCTTCGGCCTCCGCCACGGGCGCGACGAAAAATCCCTGGAACCTTGAGCACTGGACGTGCGGTTCCTCGAGCGGCTCGGGAGCGATCATGGCGGCCGGCCTGGCTGCATTTGCGCTGGGCACGGAAACCTGGGGATCCATCATCTGCCCTTCGGGGTTTTGCGGGATCACCGGCCTGCGCCCCACCTACGGGCGCGTGGGCCGTTACGGCGCCATGGCCCTCGGCTATTCGCTCGACAAGATTGGCCCCATGTGCCGCACCGCCTCGGATTGCGATCTGGTGCTGCAAGCCATCTCCGGGCACGATGCCGGCGATGCCGGCTCGCTTCCGGCGCCTCTTGCCCGATACACCGGGGCCGGCGCGGCGAAAAAGAGATTGCGGCTCGGTTGGATGACCAACCAGTGGAAGGAAATCTCTCCCGGAGTCCATGCTCCGGCTGTCGCGGCGCGCAAGGTCCTTGAGAGCGTCCCCTCTCTTGCTGTCAGGGACATCACCTTGCCTGAGGGACCATGGGAGATCGCTGCCGGCACCGTGGTTTCTGTGGAAGGTGCCACGGCTTTCCGCTCGCTCATTCAATCCGGGCGGGTCAGCGAATTGAACGATCCGCTGGGAAAAATCGGCGGTTATATGAATGAAGAGATCAGCGCGTCGGACTTGATGCTGGCAGAACGCATTCGCCGGATATTGCAGAAGAAGATGGATGATCTCTTCGAGCATGTGGACGTGCTGGTGGCTGCGTCTTTGCCGGTGACCGCCAGCAGGCTCGATGCGAATCTCGACGTCGCATTGACCTTTGCCGACCCGATCGGCGGAATCGGAAACCTCTGCGGGTTGCCGGCCATGAGCGTGCCATGCGGCTTTGACCATAACAACCTGCCGGTGGGCATTCAATTTGTCGGCAGGCCCCTGGGTGAAGCCGGCCTGGTCCACGCCGCTCAGGCCTTTCAGTCGCATACCGAATGGCATGCCAAAAGGCCAAAACTCTCGTAATACAGGTGTTACACCTGAGTGCAACGGCGGCGCGCACTGTGCCATACTTAAGGCAGCTTTGAAAGACAAGCATCAGTGTGCGCCACTGTTTTATGCTGCAGGCCGCCGAAGGCCGTCGCCATGTTTGAATTGGTCGCGGTTTCGGTTGTGCTGCCGGGCGCCAGTGGTTCTTGTTGAGTTTTACGGCATCTAAAAGTCACAATGTCTGCCGACCTGCTTACCGGTACAGCCTGTAATCCTGAGCCATTGCGGGACTCCATTTTGCGGCATGTCCGCTATACGCTGGCGCGACCGGACGGCAATCTGGCTCCGCGCGAACTTTTCAAGCCGGTTTCCCTGGCCATCCGGGACCTTCTTGTGGACCGGCTGCTCGAGACCGAGCGGCGTTACCGCGATCAGGACTGCAAGCGCTTGTACTACCTCTCCATGGAATTTCTCATGGGCCGCTGGCTCAGCGACAACCTCTGCAATCTCGGCCTGATGGAGCAGTGCCAGGATGTGCTCCGTGAGTTCAACATCGATCTCGAACAGGTGCTGGATGTGGAGCCCGACGCCGGCCTCGGCAATGGCGGACTGGGCCGTCTTGCCGCCTGCTTTCTGGAATCCCTCGCCACCATGAACATGCCCGGCTTCGGCTATGGCATAGATTACGAATACGGCCTGTTCAAGCAGGAGATCATAGGCGGTCACCAGCGGGAAAAGCCCGATCTATGGAAGGCCGAAGGCACGCCGTTTTATCTGGAGCGTCCGCATGAACTGGTGACCATTCCCTTGTATGGACGCATCGAGCACTCGCGCGATTCGGAAGGCAACCGCCGCCAGCGCTGGACTGACTGCAAGATCGTGGTGGGTGTCCCCAGTGACATGCCGGTGGCCGGCCTGGGCGGAGACACCGTCAACTATCTGCGCCTGTTTACCGCCCGCGCCTCCCAGGACTTCGACATTGAAATCTTCAATCGCGGCGACTACATCCGCGCCGTAGAACAGAAGATTGCTTCCGAAAACATCTCCCGTGTCCTGTATCCTTCGGATTCCGTTCTTTCGGGCAAGGAACTGCGGTTGATCCAGGAGTATTTCCTTGTGGCCTGCTCGCTCAAGGACATCATCCGGCAATACCGGCTTGCCCATTCATCGTTTGACGATTTCCCATCCAGGGTCGCGGTGCAGATGAATGACACGCATCCCAGCCTGTGCGTCGCCGAGTTGATGCGCCTGCTGGTGGATGAACACCAGATTGACTGGGACCGCGCCTGGGAAATCACCGAAGCCACGCTGAGCTACACGAATCACACCTTGCTGCCGGAAGCGCTGGAAAGATGGCCCGTGGGATTGCTGGAGCACGTGCTGCCCCGCCACATGGAGATCATCTTCGGGATCAATCACCAGTTTTTGCGCACGGTTTCCCGGCGCTGGCCGGTGGACATGGAGCGCCAGCGGCGCATGTCCATTATCGAAGAGGGGCCGGAAAAGCAGGTGCGCATGGCCCATCTGGCCATTGTGGGCAGTCATGCGATCAACGGCGTTTCGCGGCTGCACACCGAACTGCTGCAAAGCAACCTGGTTCCCGACTTCGCCGCGCTCTGGCCGGAACGCTTCAGCAACAAGACCAACGGCGTGGCGCCGCGGCGGTGGCTTCTCAAAGCCAACCCCGGGCTTTCGGCTCTGCTCACCCGGACCGTGGGTGAAAGCTGGATCGCCGATCTCGACCAGGTGCGCGGGATTGAAAATTTCGCGTCGAACCCGGCGTTTCAGGAAGAGTTCCTTGCCATCAAACGGCGCTGCAAGGAAAAGCTGGCGCGCGAGGTCTTTGATACCACGGGCATTCAGATCGTCCCGGATTCCTTGTTTGACGTGCAGGTCAAGCGTATTCACGAGTACAAGCGCCAGCTCCTGAACGTGATGCGGATCATCCACGAGTATCTGGCCATCGCGGAAGACGGCCAGGAGCCGCCTGTCCCGCGGACGTACATCTTCGCCGGCAAGGCCGCGCCGGGTTACTGGGCCGCCAAGCAGATCATCAAGCTCATCAACAACGTGGCGGGCGTGGTGAATAACGACCCGCGGGCCAACCGGTTCATGAAAGTTGTGTTCGTGCCGGACTACCGGGTTTCGCTTGCGGAAACCATCATTCCCGCGGCCGATCTCAGCCAGCAGATCTCCACCGCCGGCATGGAAGCTTCCGGCACCGGGAACATGAAACTCGCGATGAATGGCGCGGTCACGCTGGGGACACTGGACGGCGCGAACATTGAAATCATGGAGGCCGTCGGTCCGGAAAATATGTACACCTTCGGCCTCAGCCCGGACGACGTGAAGTGGTACCAGGAGCATGGCAACTACAGCCCGCGCGAGCTGTGCAACCTGAATCCGGTGCTGCGCCGCGTGATGGAATCTCTCGCCGCGGACCGGTTCTCCCCCGATGAGCAGGGCCTGTTCCGTTGGATTGTGGACGAAATTCTCGATCGCGGTGATCGTTACTTTCTCATGGCCGATCTGCCTTCCTATATTGACGCCAGCCGTCGCGCCGAAGCCGATTATCAGCAGCAGCCCGTCTGGGCAGTCAAGGCGATCCTCAACGTGGCGCGTATGGGGACGTTTTCCAGTGATCGCACCATCCGCGAATACTCGCGCGACATCTGGCACATCAAATCATCTTTGGACTCGCAGGAGGACCTTCCTCTTAATTCCAGCTCCAAAGAGTCCCTCAGCGCGGGAGTCTCGCAGTAAGCCCATTGTTCGGCTCTCTGCATCGAAGCACAAAAGAAAAAAGCGCCCGGAATGAACCGGGCGCCTTTTGAGTTGGAACAGTTATTCGTTGACCGCCGGATGTCTTTTGAACTGGCGGGGTATGGCGAACTGTATCTCCTGGGCAATCCATTCGGGTTCGCCGCTGCCCTGGCAGGTTCCCCAGAGGGCCAACGGTTCATTGCCATAGCGCAGCATGCCGCTATGTCTGGATTTGTCTTTGTCAATGTCCGGATTGGGATCGGCAAACCCGATTGCATGCCGCAGCATGTCCACCTCCTCCGGCTTCCCCGTCAGGAACAGCCAGTTGGGGTCGTGGATGTTGTGCATTTTCGCGTATTCCTTCAGCTTCTTCGGGCTGTCTTCGTCCGGCTTCAGCGTCATGGAATAGATGAAAATCGGATGGTTCACCTGCGCCTGCAGGATCTGCTGGACCCTTTTCAGGTTTGCGGTAATGGTGGGGCACACGCCTTTGCAATCCGCATACATGAAGTTGATGACAACAATCTTGTCCTTGAGAAGGTCGTCATAAAACCTGACCTTCTTGTTGTCACTGGTTGTGAGCACCACGTCGGGAAAGTAACGCTTGCGCAGCATTTCCCGTCCGGAAAGGCGTGGAGCGAAT
>DATIWA010000074.1:0-2940 GCA_035465515.1 Candidatus Limnocylindrales bacterium
GGAAGCTGCGGGAGCGGCCCCGGCAGCAGCGCCCGCGGCCGGCGCTGATACAGCCGGACTGGCGGTTTGCGTATCATTCCCCTGGGTGGAACGGCCACAGTTCGAGCAAAAGACAGAGTTGTCCGGCAAAGAAGCGCCGCAGCTAGCGCAGAACATGAAAGTCTCACCTTTGTCTGATTAGGATGATGTGCCGGAAAGCTACTTCATTTTTGTCCAAATAGCAATGTTTCAGTTGCCTGGAATAATTACCCGGCGGTTACCCGATTCCCGGCGCAAGCAGGACGGATTGTCTGCCGATCAAGACAAGTTCAACCGCCTGCGGATCTATTCGTCCCGTAAAGCCTGAATCGGCTCCACAGCCGCGGCGCGGCGTGCCGGAACAAGCGCGGCAATGCTCCCGACCAGCAACAGCACAAGCACCACGACGGCGTAGGTCCAGGCGTCCGTGGACTTCACGCCGTAGAGAAAGCTTTTCACCAGCCTGCCTGTGGAGATCGCCAGCACAATGCCGGCTGCGATTCCAGCCGAAACCATCACCGTTCCCTGCCGCATAATCATTGTCAGGATGTTCTGGCGCGTCGCTCCCAGGGCCAGGCGCACGCCGATCTCACGGCGACGATAGCTTACCAGCTGCGCCAGCACTCCATAGAGTCCGGCCACCACCATCAACACGGCCATGCCGGCAAAGGCGCCGATCAGGTAAAGGCCCAGCCGGCTGCTGAAGTTATTCTGGTCGCGGGCCTGCTCCAGGCTCTGGAAGTTGTCCAGCGCGTAATCGGGAGCCACCTGCGAAAAGACGGCGTGCATCGCCGGCGCGACGGCAATGTTCGCGTGCGTTTTCACCACGAAATAGACAACCGTCTTGAGCAGCGCGGGATAGAACAATGATGTAGTGGGGACCTGCTGGTAGGGCAGCATCAAAAGAGGGTCCGCCGGCCTGGAGGCGCTGTGGTCTACCTGGTCGCCGATAACGCCGACAATGGTGTAAGGCTTGACCATGCCCGTGTCTTTGCCGCCCAGGTTTATCTGCCGCCCTATGGGGTCTTCTCCCGCAAAATACTTGCGCGCCAGCGCTTCATTCACCGCCGCCACGTAAGGGGTAGAGGCGGTGTCATCCTCGGAGATCATACGGCCCCGGATCACCGGCGTGCCCATCAGGCGGACGTAGTCGCCGCTCACGGCGGTGGTCCTCGCCTGGGGATTTCGCCCGGGCGCTTTGGCGCGGCCCACCACTTCAAAACTGGTCCTCATGTCAATGCCGGAAAAAGGAGGCGCCGTCACCAGCGCGGCGTCCTGCACGCCGGGACTGTGGCGCATGCGCTCCAGCAGCGGCTGGTATACCAGAGTGGAAACAGAAGGCGGCGCATTCTGCGTATCCGGCGAAACGCTCATGTTGACGAAGCCGGTGGCGTCAGCCGGCATGGCCGTAAAGTAGGTCAGGTTTGTTACATCAAAGCCCAGACGGGCATGCTCCAGGTTCCACAACGTTCGGAAAAGCAGGCCCGTGGAAATCAACAGAAGCGCCGAGAGCGCGACCTCTCCCGCCACCAGCCAGCCGCTGACACGGCCGCGCACCGAGCGTCCGCCCACGCCGCGCGATGCGGCCTGAAGGGCCGGTTGCGGATCAGTGCGGGACACGAAGAGCGCCGGCAATATGGATGAGAGAAGAGTGGTTACGGTCGCGATGACGGCAAGCACCAGCACTACGGTCCAGCGCACCGCGATCTCGTCGCCGCGAGGAATAGTTCCCGGCGGCAGCTTATGAATGAGGGCAACGGCCATTGCAGCAAGCCCAAACCCAACCCCGGACCCCAGCAGGCTGATCAGTCCGCCCTCCACAATGAGCTGGCGCACCAGCCGGAACTTACCTGCTCCCAGCGCCGCGCGCACCGCGAACTCCTGGCTTCGTCCCAGGCAGCGCGCGACAAGAAGATTAGTGACGTTGGCGCAGGCGATCAGCAGTACCAGCGCCAGGGCGATCACCAAAGCAATAAAGACGGGCCGCACCGGGCCGGTAAGGATTTCCTGATAAGAAGCGGCGCGGAATTCAAGGTCCCGCGCCCCTTTGGGGTCAATCTGCCGGGCCCGCTGGGCAATGGCGCCGAGTTCACTCTGCACTTGCGCGCTCGTTGCCCCCGGTTTCATCTCTCCCACAACATAGAAGAAGTGATAACCGCGCTCGGTGAGCATTTCCTGCGTCGGCTGGAGCGGAAGCCACAGGCCTTTGCCCATGTCCGGCCCCATGGATTCAGGAAAACGAAACGTTGACGGCATCACACCGACTACCGTCCGCGGCTTTGCATTGACGCGCACGGTCTTGCCGATGATGTTCGGGTCGGCGCTGAACACCTGCCGCCACAGACCTTCCGAGAGGACCGCGGTCTGCGGACCTCCGGTCTGGCCTTCTTCGGCTGAAAAACTCCGGCCCAGCAGGGGCTTCGCGCCGAGCATGGAAAAAACATTGGGGGTCACCCCGGGAGTCACCACGCTGAGCGACCCGTCTCTGCCCTGCACCACGCCAACGTCCTCGGAATATCCTGCGACCGTAGACAGCGTCTGCGACTGGTCCCGGATGTCCGTGTAGTTCAGCCATGAAGTCGAGGTAAAACCGTCACCCGGCGGGCCAATGGAAATCATCCGCTCGGAATGAGGATATGGCAGCGGACGCAACAGAACGCTCTCCACCACCGTAAACATGGCGGTGTTGGCGCCGATGCCCAGCGCCAGGGTAAGTACAGCCAGCGCCGCAAATCCGGGCGACTTGAGCAATTGCCGCGCGGCGTAACGAAGGTCCTGTATGAGTGCGCTCATGAAACGCTCCTGAGCGGCGCAATGGGCCGAAAATCAAACCAGTTTAGACGAATCGCACACTGATAAACGAATATTGCCGCGAATTTGTTCCGTCAATTTGCGCGATAATCGGCACTGGATCCCTATGCC
>DATIWA010000075.1:0-4280 GCA_035465515.1 Candidatus Limnocylindrales bacterium
ACCCTTCTGTGATGATCGCCGCCGGGCTGCTGGCCAAAAAGGCGGTGGAAAAGGGCTTGAAGCGCAAACCGTGGGTCAAGACATCGCTGGCGCCCGGTTCACGCGTGGTCACCGAGTACTATCGCAAAGCAGGGTTGATTCCCGCGCTCGAACAGATTGGGTTCAATGTTGTGGGTTATGGCTGCACCACCTGCATCGGCAACTCAGGCCCGCTGCCCCAGGACGTTTCCTACGCCATCAATGAAAAGGAGTTGGTGGCGGTTTCGGTGCTTTCGGGAAATCGCAACTTTGAAGGCCGCATCAACTCGGAAGTGCGCGCCAACTATCTGATGTCCCCGCCTCTGGTGGTGGCTTATGCGCTGGCGGGCCGCATTGATCTGGACATCACCCGCGATCCGCTGGGCACGGGTAAGGACGGCAAGCCGGTTTATCTGCGCGACATCTGGCCCACGCAGAAGGAAGTGCGCGACACCATGGCCGGCGCCATTGACTCCACCATGTTCCAGCAGAACTACCGCACCATTTTTGAAGGCGACGCGGAATGGAAGAAGCTGCCGGTGCCCAAAGGGGAAACCTATCAATGGGACCCGCAGTCCACCTACATCAAGCGGGCGCCCTACTTTGATGATATGCCGGCCAAACCGGCGCCGGTGCGGGACATCCGGGGCGCGCGCGTGCTCGCCATGCTGGGGCACAGCGTGACAACCGACCACATCTCGCCTGCCGGTTCCATCAAGGCCAACAGCCCCGCCGGCAAATACCTTCAGGAACGCGGCGTGAAGCCCGGCGACTTCAACTCCTATGGTTCGCGGCGCGGCAACCACGAGGTGATGGTGCGGGGCACCTTCGCCAACGTCCGCCTGCGCAACCGCCTGCTGCCCGGCTCGGAAGGCGGCGTTACGAAACATTTCCCCAGCGGCGAGGCCATGAGCATCTTTGACGCTTCCGTGAAATACGCCAATGAAGGCGTCCCGCTGATTGTGCTTGCCGGCAAGGAATATGGCTCGGGATCTTCCCGCGACTGGGCCGCCAAGGGGCCGTTGCTTCTCGGCGTCCGGGCGGTGATTGCCGAAAGCTACGAGCGCATCCATCGCTCAAACCTGGTGGGCATGGGCATCCTGCCCCTGCAATTCCTGCCGGAAGAAGACGCGGACACACTCGGCCTGAAGGGCGACGAGGTTTACGAGATCATCGGGCTGCCGCGGCTGCTGGAGAGCAGGTTTGCCGGCGGCAGACAGATTGACGTGCGTGCCATCTCTCCGGAAGGCGGCACGATTGATTTCCACGCCCTCGTCCGGATTGATACGCCGCAGGAGATTCTCTATTACGAGCACGGCGGGATTCTCCAGTATGTGCTGCGCCAGTTGCTTTCCAGCAAGCCGGCGCCCGAGATGGCCCACGCTCGATAGAAAGACACTGCTCAAAGCAGAGCGGGAATCACAGTTCGCTCCGGGGACTCGCGCCGATCTTTGCGGGTCCCGGGACCGGGCGTGTTCGCGCGCTGCGGGCGAAGCGCGCGCATGCAGCAGTCCAATCCAGATTCGTATCTATGCACCAGCCGGCTGCGCCTGCGGCTGCTGAAGCCCGACGATGCCTCGGAAATATCCCGTCTGCTCAGGCGCGATAGCGAGGCCGTGCAGATGTCGGCCAGCATGGCTGATCCCATGACCGAGGAGGCGGCCCGCGAATGGATTGAGAGGCGCACCGCCCCCGACCAGCGCGTCTTTGCCATCCTGCTGCTGGAATCAGAGGAATTCATCGGCGCCATCGGGTTTGGCGGCCCCAGGGAAATGCCCCACGTGGGGTATTGGATCGGGCGCAGCTATTGGAACCGGGGTTTCGCCACGGAAGCCGTGCGCGGCCTGATTGATTATGCGCGCTGGCTGGGCATCCCCGCGCTCCAGGCCGATACCTTCCCCAACAACGCGGCCTCTGCCCGGGTACTGGCTAAAGCAGGATTCGCACACACAGGTCGCATCCGGGTAAATCTGCCCATGCGGGGAGGGCTGCGGGAACTGGACCATCACGTGCTCCGCCTGTCCGGGTGAACGGTGAATTCCCCCCCAGTCTTTAATTTTTCGCCCAATCAACAGTGCAAAGCCCACATGTAATTAAGAAATTTAACAGCTACGCCCAAAGTCACTGCTGCTGAAAAAAAAACTGGGCTGAATGGTTCACAAAAAGAGGTAGAATGCGTGACTAAAGCGGGACAAGGCTTCCGGACCGGGGCAAAGGGAGGGAAGTTCACCTTATAGAGGTGTGTATGGCGACGATTCGTTGTGACCAGCACGGGGTCAGCCACGAAGCATTTGTCTGCAAACACTTGGTCTACGGGAAGTATCTGGGCTTCTTTTGCGACCTTGATGACCGGGGAAACCCCTACCCCGATGCCTGGTGTAACGGATGCGAGCTCATCCGTCTGGAACACGATGGCTGGAACGATGCAACCGAAGAGATCATGGAAATCGCTTTGGTGTGCGGCGGCTGCTATGAAGAAATCAAGGAGCGCAATCTGCTCGGCAGCGAATCCAGTTCGGCCCTGCAGTAGTCGGAAGGTCCCCCGTCCTCGCGCGGCTGGTGCGTCCTCGCCGGCCGATTCAGAGTCTCAGCAGATTCAGCCCTTTTTTAGCGCGCTCCTGCCCTTCACAAACACCTGCTCCAGCGGGATAATGTCTGTTTAACGACTGCTTGATACGTCCACTGGAGCCCACGACCCTCTTGACCAAAAGTTGACCACCAAGTAGAACTTTTCGGATCAACTCGCCCGCAAACCCGGCCGTGGCTTGCCATTGAAGGAGGCGCTTTTTGAAAGTTTACGAAGGCAAGGACATCCGCAATCTCGTCATCATTGGGCATTCGCATTCCGGCAAGACCTCCCTGGCCTCGGCCATGCTGTACACGGGCGGCGCCACCTCCAAGCTGGGCCGTGTGGATGACGGCTCCACGGTCACCGATTACGACGAAGAAGAAGTTGCGCGGCAGATGACGGTAAACACCGGCATAGCGCCGGTGGAGTGGCACAACACAAAAATCAACCTGCTGGATACTCCCGGGTTCACGCTCTTCGCCCATGAAGCAAAGATCGCCATGGGGGCCGCGGAGGCCGCCCTGGTGGTGGTGGACGGTGTGGCGGGAGTGGAGGTGGTGACGGAAAAGGTCTGGCAATACGCCGAGGAGATCAATCTTCCCCGCGTGATCGTAGTCAGCCGCATGGACCGTGAGCGCGCCAATTATGAGGCCGCGCTGGAAAGCCTGGTCAGCGCCTTCGGCCGGCAAGTTGTGCCCGTGCAGCTTCCCGTCGGCAGTGAAAAGAACCTCAAGGGCGTGGTGGACCTGGTCACCATGAAGGCCTACACGTATGAGATGGGCGGCAACGGCAAGGGCAAGGAAGGCCCCATCCCTGCCGACCTGGAAGCAGCCGCCAAAGAAGGCCACGAAAAGCTGGTGGAGATCGTCGCCGAGGGAAAAGACGAGCTGATGGAGGAGTTCTTCGACAAGGGGACCATCTCAGAAGAGCACCTGATTCCCGCGCTGCATGAGGCCATCCGCGATGACCGGATCTTCCCGGTTTTATATGCGTCCGGGCTGGGGAACATCGGCACGGACCACCTGCTCGATTTCGTCGTGGACTACTTCCCCACGGCCGCCGAACACTCGGCGGTCCACGCAGCGCCTGACGCTTCCGGCAACGGCCACAGCGCGGAACGCAAGGTCACCGACGCGGAACCGGCCTCGCTGTACGTTTTCAAGACGGCGAATGATCCGTTCGCCGGACGCATCACCTACTTCAAGGTGTTTTCCGGGCTGGTGAAGAATGACGCCACCATGCAGAACTTCACCCGGGGCACCGCGGAAAAGCTGGCCCATCTTTCCATTGCCCAGGGCAAGAACCTGCTGCCCATTGCCGAACTGCACGCCGGGGACATCGGGGCCGTCGCCAAGCTCAAAGACACGCTCACCGGCGACACGCTGGGCGACAAGGCAAGCCCCATCCAGTATCCCGCCGTATCGCTGCCGGAACCGGCCATCACCTTCGCCATCGAGCCCAAGAGCCGCAACGATGAAGACAAGCTCTCCAACGGCCTGCACAAGCTGATGGAAGAAGATCCCATGGTGCGCTTCTTCCGTGACGAGCAGACCAATGAATTTCTCATCGCCGGGACGGGCCAGCAGCATATCGAGGTCATCGTTTCCAAGCTGAAGAAGCGCTACCACACTGAGGTCAACCTGAAAGCGCCCAAGGTCCCCTATCGCGAAACCATCCGCGGCAAGGCCGACGT
>DATIWA010000076.1:0-6893 GCA_035465515.1 Candidatus Limnocylindrales bacterium
GCCATGCCCAACCCGTACAATGTGTGACAGCGGGAACCCCAACGGGGTCTCGACTTAGACCGATGAAATCATTTCTGGATACAATCCGCGAACGCGTGGTCATTTATGACGGCGCCATGGGCACACAGATCCAGCAGCGCAATCCTTCGATTGACGACTTCTGGGGCAAAGAGGGCTGCAACGAACTGCTGGTGCTGAGCCGTCCCGAGATCATTCAAGACATTCACGCCGCCTACTACAAGGCCGGGGCCGACGTAGTGGAGACGAACACTTTCGGCGCCACCAGCATCGTGCTCGGGGAATACGATCTCCAGGACAAGGTGCATGAGATCAACAAGCGCGCCGCGGAGATCGCGCGCGAGGTGGCGCGGGATTTCTCCACTCCGGAGAAGCCCCGGTTTGTCGCGGGTTCCATTGGCCCTACCACCAAGCTGCCGTCACTGGGACACATCGGGTTTGACGCGATGTGGAAATCATTCTTCGACCAGGTGGCAGGCCTGCTCGATGGCGGCGCCGACGTCCTGTTGATCGAGACCTCGCAGGACATCCTTCAGGCCAAGATCGCGCTGGCCGCGGCGTTTGACGCCATGAAGTCGGCGGGCAGACGCATTCCTGTCCAGATGCAGGTGACCCTTGAGGCCACCGGGACCATGCTGCTGGGAACGGAGATCGGCGCGGCGGAAACTGCGATTGAACCCTACGATTGCGAAATTATCGGGCTGAACTGCGCCACGGGTCCCAAAGAGATGAATGACGCGGTGCGCTACCTGGCGCACAATGCGCCCAAGGAAGTTTCTGTGCTGCCGAACGCCGGCCTGCCCCAGAACGTGGGCGGGCGCGCTCATTATGCGCTCACCCCGCAGGAACTGGCGGAATGGCACAGGAAGTTCATCACCGAATACGGCGTCCGCATTGTAGGCGGCTGCTGCGGCACGACGCCGGAGCACATAAAGGCCGTGGCGGAGGCGTGCAGCAACCTGCAACCTGCAAAGCGAGAAGTGAGGGTCACGCCCGCCGCGGCCAGCGCCTACAGCATGGTGCCGCTGGACCTTGAGCCCAAACCACTGATCGTTGCCGAGGAGATGAACACCACCACGCGGGTGGAGCATTTCAAGAACATGGTCCGCGGAGGCAAGTATGACGATATCCTCGCTCTGGCCAAAAAACTGGTGAGCGAAGGGTCGCACATGCTCGACCTGTGTTGCGCCATAGTGGGCGAGGATGAGAAAGGTTACGTCAGCTCCATTCTGGAGAAAGTTGCCACCCGCGTGCCGGCCCCCATCCTGGTGGATTCCACGGAAGCTGACGTCATAGAAGAAGCGTTGAAGCGCATTCCGGGGAAGGCGATCATCAATTCCATCAACCTGGAAGACGGGGAAAAGCGCACCTCAAAAGTCCTGCCCATGGCCAAGCGCTACGGCGCGGCAGTGATCGCGCTGACCATTGATGAAGAGGGCATGGCGCTTACGGCGGAGAAGAAAGTCGCGATCGCCAAGCGCATTCACAAGCTGGCGACGGAGAAGTACGGAATCCGCGCGGTGGACCTGATTTTCGATGCGCTGACGCTCCCGATCTCGACCGGCCAGGAGGAGTACCGCAACGCGGGCATCGAGACCCTCAAGGCCATCAAGCAGATCAAGCAGGAACTGCCGGAAGTCAAGACGATCCTTGGCGTCAGCAACATCTCTTTCGGGCTGAATACCTACGCGCGACGCGTGCTGAACAGCGTGTTCATGAAGGAAGCCGTAGACAACGGGCTGGACATGGCGATCGTCAATTACGCCAAGATCTATCCTCTTTATAAGATCCCGGAAGTCGAGGCGGACCTGGCGCGCAAGCTGATCTACTTTGACAAATCGGCGGGCGATCCGTTGCAGGCCTACATGGCGCATTTTGCCGGGGCCACGCAGCAGCCGCAGGCGGAGGGCGCTCCGGTGGAGTCGCTTTCGGTGGAAGACAAGCTGAAGCGCTGCATCATCAATGGCGAGAAGGCGCTGGGCGAAGGCGCGCGCCGCCAGTCCCTGGAGCAGATACTGGAAGACGCCCTCCAGGCCTATTCGCCGCTGGACGTCATTAATAATGTGCTGCTCGACGGGATGAAGACCGTGGGCGAATTGTTCGGGGCGCGCAAAATGCAGCTTCCTTCGGTGCTGGATTCCGCCGGCGTGATGAAGCAGGCGGTGGCCTATCTCGAGCCCAAGATGGAAAAGAAAGAGGGCACGCAGAAGGGGACCATCGTGCTGGCCACGGTGAAGGGAGACGTGCACGATATCGGCAAGAACCTGGTGGACATCATCCTGAGCAACAACGGCTACAAGGTGGTGAACCTGGGCATCAAGCAGCCTTCAGACACGATCATTGCGGCAGCCAGGGAGCACAAGGCGCATGCCATCGGCCTGAGCGGCCTGCTGGTGAAATCCACGCTGGAGATGAAGTACGTCATCCAGGACCTGGAAGCGCAGAAGCTGGAGTTTCCCGTGATCTGCGGCGGCGCGGCGCTGACGCGCAAGTATGTGGAAGACGATCTGCGCCGCGAGTACTCGAATTCAGTATTTTATGCCGATGACGCTTTTGCCGGGCTGCATCTCATGGATGACCTCACGTCAGTCAACGGCGAACGGGAGAAGCGGCTGGAGGACGGCCGCAAGGTGAAGGAGTTCGCAAGGGCCGCGGCGGCGGCCGCAGACGCTCCCGCAAGCACGGAACGGTCCGCCGTGGTACAGCCCGCGCCCAACATTCCGCAGCCGCCGTTTTACGGCGTGCGCGTCCGCAAGGATTTTGATCTGAACGAACTGTTCACCTACATCAACCACACCGCGCTGTTCAAGAACCAGTGGCAGTTAAAGACGGCATCGCAGGCGGACTATGCCCGGCTGGTGGAAGAGAAGTATGAGCCGATCCTGCGAGACCTGCAGAAGGAAGTTGCGGCCGCCGGATGGTTTGAGCCCAAGGTGGTGTACGGATACTTCGCCTGCCAGGCCGAAGGCAATGATGTGGTGCTGTACGATTCGCCGCAGACGCGGAAGGAAGTGCAGAGGTTCACGTTCCCGCGCCAGCGGGAAGGGCGCAAGCTCTCCATCGCTGATTTCTTCCTGCCCATGGAGTCAGGCCAGTTTGACGTCATCGGGCTTTCGGTGGTCACGATCGGGCAAAGGGCTTCGAGCGAGACCAGGAAGCTGTTCGATGCCGGCGAATTCACCAAATACCTTTACCTGCACGGCCTGAGCGTGGAGACCGCGGAGGCCCTGGCTGAACTCTTTCATAAGCAGATGCGGGAGGAGTTGCGTATCGCCGGCGATGATGCGCAGCGCATTGGCGATCTCTTTCACCAGAAATATCGCGGGTCGCGCTACTCATTCGGTTATCCCGCGTGTCCCAGTCTTGAAGACCAGACGAAGCTGTTTGCCCTGCTCAAGCCGGAAGAGAACATCGGCGTGCGCCTGACCAGCGGGTTCCACATGGAGCCGGAGCAGTCGACTTCGGCGATCATCGTGCATCATCCCCAGGCCAAGTACTTCGTGGTCTAAGGCGCGATAATGCTCGCGCACCTCGATTCTTTCGCAGAGGGCTCCGGCCTGTCCGGATGGCTGGTCCGCAAAAGTCTGTTCTGGATTTGTCCGTAGCTTCTTCTGCTCACGGCAGCATTATGCTTCCCGCCAAAGCTCCCGAGGACTTCGATCCCGGACCAGATTGCGCAAGGCTACACGGCGTGGGTTGCTGGAACCGGCAACACGCGCCGGAGCAGGAAAAGGACGTTTCCCCGGAAGCAGGAACCCCCGCCAGTTCTGGATTCCTAAAACTGGACTGAGCAGCTCTGTTCCTCAAGAATCTGGAATAAACAGCTCAGGTTTCTCTCTGAAGCAGCTGGCCAGCGACGTGCTGGAGAGCTAGAACAAAGCACCAGAAGGCAGCTTCCCTGTCAGCGGCCGGTGCTGGGCTTTTTATGGAGAAATCAATCATGGCATCGAAACCGCGCTTTTTACCAGTCGTGTCAGCACTTGTGCTTTCGATCCTGTTTGCCGCAATTGCTGCCGGGCAGGTGCTGAAAGGCTCCATTTCCGGGACAGCGGTCGATCCGCAAGGAGCCGTCCTGGCTGGGGCCCAAGTGACCGCGACGAACATGGCTACAGGAACCGTCCTGAAAACGACAACGGACAACTCAGGCCTGTTCCGTTTCAATCTGATTCCCGCAGGTGATTACAAGGTCCAGGTCTCGGCGCAGGGCTTTAACAGCGCCGTGCAGACAGACGTGCCCGTTACCGCCGGCCGGGACACCGGTCTGGGCTCCATCAAACTTGCAGTCGGCCAGACCAGTACAACCGTGGAAGTGACCGCGCAAGCGCCTCTGATTGAATCCACGCAGGCGCAGGTGACCAACACGTTTGCCGGCACGCAGCTCGCGACATTCGCCGGAGTTCAGGAGAACCAGGGCCTGGACAACCTGGCGTTGTTCGTGCCGGGCGTCTCATCTTCACGTGACAACAACTTCTCCAACTTCAACGGCGGACAGGGCTTCAGTTCCAACGGTTTGCGCGGCCGCAACAACGACCAGCAGATTGACGGCCAGAACAACAACGACAACAGCGTAGCCGGGCCCGCCCTCTTTGTGACGAACCCCGAGTTCGTAAACCAGTATGTGCTGATCACCAACCAATTCGGGCCCGAATACGGACGGAACTCCGGTTCCGTGGTAAACGTCATCACCAAATCCGGCGGCAATGAATGGCACGGCAGCATTTTTGGAAGCGAGAACAACTCGGTCCTGAACGCGATGAGCAACTTCCAGAAGCGCTTCGATACGGACATCAACGGCAATCCCCTGACGAAACCACCGCGCTTGAACGACGAGTTTGCCGGGTTCACCATCGGCGGGCCGTTCGTGAAGAACAGGATGTTCTTCTTCGGCGGCTTTGACCAGGAGATCATTTCGCAGAACTCGATCTTTTCATCCGGCAACAATCTGACGCCGACCCCCGCTGGACTGGCTACTCTGGCTGCCTGTTTCCCGTCCGGACCCAGCAGCGCCGCAGTGCAGGCACTGTCAAAATTCGGGCCGTTCGGTATTTCGGCCGGGAACCCGGTAGCGACTTCGCCGTTCATACCCGGCCCGGGAGACCCAGCCGCGGTTGCGGGCTGTCCGGGCGTGGAGTTCAGCGGAGTTTCCCGCACGCTGAAAGCCCCCTCTCACATCTTCGACTGGATCGTCCGCACGGACATCCAGTTCGGCAGTGACACACTCACGGGACGGTACATGTTCAACCGCAACAACACCTTCAACAGCGAGGACAATGGCGCTGCCGGGTATGTGCTCAACGTTCCCGCTCTTGGCCAGGCCGTTCTTTTGAGCTGGACGCACAATCTCAGCTCCAAGATGGTCAATGAAGCGCGCGTGTCTTTTGGCCGCACCAATGTGGAATTCGGCGGGAACACGATCGGCAATACCGAACCAACCGCAAACAATCTGGACCAGGCCGTGACCAATGTGCTTTTCCGTTTCCCGGGGAACCTGGGATTCGGTCCGGCCACGAACCTGCCTCAGCAGCGCATCGTCAACACCTGGCAGGGACAAGACAACTGGAACTATGTGCTGGGCAAGCACCAGCTGAAGGCGGGCGTGAATTACACGTATCAGCGCACGCCCAACATCTTCCTGCCCAACATCAACGGCCAGTTCCGGTTCAATGACTGGAGCTCATACTTTGCCAACACTCCGAATCGGATCCGTATTGCCCAGGGACCCACCGGGCTGGATTTCCGTGAGCACGATACATTCCTTTACTTTGGTGATGATTGGAAGATGTCACAGGGGCTGACGATAAACCTGGGACTGACGTGGTCCTATTATGGCCAGCCGGCGAACCTGTTTAATGACATAACAACTGCGCGAGAAAGCAATCCCGCAACGGCGTTCTGGAACCCGGCGTTGCCGCTTTCCATCCGCACCTTCCCGCGCTTTGATGCTCCCAAAACCAGCTTTGGGCCAAGCGCGGGCTTCGCATGGTCGCCGCAAGGCGGCGGCATCCTGACAGGAAACGGAAAAACGGTCATCCGGGGCGGATACCGGCTGCTCTATGACCCGCCCTTCTATAACATCTACCTCAACATGGCGACCTCAGCACCTCAGGTCTTCCTGCAAACCTTTACGGGTGCCGCCGCCGCCGGTCTGCCCATGCCCGCTGTTCCCACAGGACCGAATGTGCGCGCGTTGCTGGCGCCCTTCATCACCCCTGGAGTGATCGATCCGCGGACCCAGGCGGAAACCAGCATTGCTTCAAACTTCGGGCCTGACAAGGTGCATACGTGGAGCTTCGGTCTGGAGCGGGAATTGTCAAGGAATGCCGCGCTGGAAGTCCGCTATGTGGGCAACCGGGCCGCCAACCTCTTCCAGACAATCAATGGAAATCCGTTTATCTCGGACCTGCAGGCTTCCTTCCCGACCCTGGTCCCGTCGGGTCTGACTCCCTGCCCGGCGACCCAGCAAATCGGTCCGGGAGCGGGAACCGACATCGGCCGTGTCAATTGCGGCCAGGGCGTTCTGCGTACACGCACCAACACGGGATACTCTCATTACCACGCGCTGCAAACCGAATTCCGCGCGAATAACCTCTTTAAACAACTGACCGTCAGGACTTCCTACACATTCAGCAAAACGCTGGACAATGTAAGCGAGATCTTCGGCACCTTCGGCGCCGGCAACAGCATAGCGTTCTCTCAAAACCCGCTTGATTTCAAGGGGGGCGAGTACTCATTCTCGGGCCTGGATTTTCCGCACCAGTGGTCCATCCTGTTTACCGAGCAGTTGCCGTTTTTAAAAGACCAGCACGGGTTTTTCGGGCATCTGCTGGGCGGATGGGCCATCTCTGCCAATTACCTTGTGGCATCAGGCCAGCGCT
>DATIWA010000077.1:0-3257 GCA_035465515.1 Candidatus Limnocylindrales bacterium
GCCGGACGGCGCTGTTGCAGCGCCCCGGTTCATCACCGTTGCCATTTTGGCCATGGGGGGAGAGGGCGGCGGAGTTCTGGCTGATTGGATTGTGGACTTGGCTGAGCATTGCGGACACCTGGCCCAAACAACGTCGGTGCCGGGCGTCGCGCAGCGAACCGGGGCGACGATCTATTACGTTGAACTGTTTCCTGAAGGACCCGCCAAAGCGGCCGGCAAAGATCCAGTGATGGCGCTGATGCCTGTTCCCGGCGAGGTGGACGTGGTGATTGCGTCGGAGTTGATGGAGGCAGGCAGAGCGATCACGCGGGGACTGGTGACGCCGGACCGCACCACGCTGATTGCATCCACGAATCGCGTTTATTCCATGACGGAGAAGATCGCGATGAGTGATGGGCGGGTTGATGCGGATGCGTTGCTCCAGGCAGGGCAGGCTGCGGCAAAGCGCTTTGTTCACCAGGATTTTGCGAGGCTTGCGGAGAAGAACGGCAGCGTGATCAGCGCCACGCTGTTCGGGGCGCTGGCGTCCTCAAACGCGCTGCCTTTTGAGCGAAAGCAGTTTGAATCGGCGATTGAGCGCAGCGGCGTAGCGGTTGCTTCCAGCCTGAAGGCTTTTGCCGCGGCCGCGGAGGCCGTAACCAGCCCGCAGACAGACAGGGCGGAGCAGGCGGAGACAACAGCCGCCAAGCCGGGGCCGGCGCTCAAAAATCTTGCGGCACGCGTGACGGCAGGCTTTCCTGCCGCCAGCCACGCCATCCTGCTTGCGGGCATACAGCGGCTGGCAGACTACCAGGACGTGGCTTACGCGGCCGAATATTTAGACCGGCTGGAGCCGGTCAGAGACCTCGATCAACAGCATGGAAGACCGGACAGGTGGGCGCTGTTGTGCGAAACCGCCCGCTATCTTGCGCTCTGGATGTCGTACGAGGACGCCATCCGCGTGGCCGACTTGAAGATTCGCAGGGCACGCTTTGAACGAGTGGAGCAGGAGACGCGCGTGGGCGGCGAGCAGTTGCTGCAAATCAATGAGTTTCTCCATCCCCGCGTGGAAGAGTTTGCCGACATCATGCCGGCGGGACTGGGCGCCTGGTTGTTGGAGAGCGAATGGGCAGGCAAGCTGGTGGACCGGCTGACCAGAAACGGGAAGGTGTTGCGGACAACTTCCATCAGCGGCTATCTGCAACTCTATCTTGTCGCCGGATTGCGACGCTGGCGACGCAAAACGCTGCGCTTCAAAAGGGAACAGGAAAGAATCCATGCGTGGCTGGCGCAGGTGAGGGAACTGGCGCCGGTGGATTACGCTCTGGCCCTGGAAGCGGCCGAGTGTCCGCGGCTGGTGAAGGGGTATGGCGATACCTATCTTCTCGGCAGCCGGAACTTTGAAGCAATCATGCGCGCTCTGCCGGTCCTGCGCAGGACGGAAAACGCCGCCGCTCGCCTGAAGAATTTACGAGATACAGCGCTGGCCGATGATACGGGAAAGAAATTGGCTGAAGCATTACAGGAGTTGTCTTAGTGAACACCGCCGAATCTCCGGGAACGTTTGCCCGAAAACGCAAGGAGAACGACTGCCTGAATAGCAATGCGCGCCTGGAGCGGCGCCAGGGAGGCAAGCCATGAGGATTGTCTGCCTTGGTGGAGGTCCGGCGGGGCTGTATCTCTCGATCCTCCTGAAGAAAGCCAATCCGTCGTGGGACGTAACGGTGGTCGAACGCAACCGTCCTACCGACACGTTTGGCTGGGGCATTGTCTTTTCCGATAAGACCATGGACGGGTTCAGGAGCGTGGATGAAGAGACGCATTCGGAGATTACGCGCTCTTTCCGGCACTGGGACGATATTGACGTCTTCTTCAAAGGCAGCAAGATCACGTCCAGCGGACACGGCTTTTGCGGGATCGCCCGGATCAAGCTGCTGCAAATCCTGCAAAAGCGGGCTGCCGGGCTTGGCGTGAAGCTCCAGTTCGAAACCGAGGTTACCGATCCGGACCACTACGCGGACAAGTACGACCTGGTGATCGCCTCCGACGGGGTTTCTTCGGTGACGCGGCGGAAATACGAGGAAGTTTTCAAGCCGAACGTCCAGGTGCGACAGAACCGGTTCGTGTGGCTGGGCAGCAGGAAGAAGCTGGAAGCCTTCACCTTCGACTTCAAAGAGACGGAATGGGGCTGGTTCAACCTGCACGCTTACCGCTTCGATGACGAGTGGTCCACGTTTATCGTGGAAACGCCGGAGAGAAACTGGCTTGCCGCAGGGCTGGACAAGATGGAGCAGGAGGAGTCCATTGCGTTCTGCGAGAGGCTGTTCGCGGAGCGGCTGGACGGCAACCCGCTGATCTCCAACGCGAAACACCTGCATGGGTCGGCGATATGGCTCAAATTCAACCGGGTGCTCTGCGAGAAGTGGTTTCACAAAAATATTGTGCTCATTGGAGACGCGGCGCATACCGCGCACTTCAGCATCGGCTCCGGCACCAAACTGGCCATGGAAGACGCCATTTCACTGGGGCGGGTACTTACCGGCCATACCGGCGACGTGCAAGACGCGCTGCGGAGGTACCAGGAGGAGCGCGAACTGGAAGCGCTGAAGCTCCAGAGCGCGGCCCGCAACCGCATGGAGTGGTTTGAACAGGTGGAACGCTACGTGCACCTGGAGCCGGAGCAGTTCACCTACAGTCTGCTGACGGGCAGCCAGCGCATCGGCCATGCCAACTTGAAGTTGCGCGATTCCAGATACGTGGAACGGATGGAGAGATGGTTTGCGGCGCGGACCGGCGTTTCGCATCCTTTGCCGCCGATGTTTACGCCGATTTCCGTGCGCGGCGCACGTTTGAAGAACCGCGTGGTGGTCTCACCGATGGCCACCTACATGGCGAAGAACGGCGTTCCCGATGACTTCCATCTGGTGCATCTGGCCGGGCGGGCCATGGGCGGGGCGGCCATGGTGGTCACGGAGATGACCTGTGTTTCACCCGACGCGCGGATTACGCCGGGCTGTCCGGGGATGTGGAACGACGAGCAGCAGTTTGCGTGGAAGCGGATTGTGGACTTTGTGCACACGCATACGGACGCGCGGATAGCGTTCCAACTCGGCCATTCCGGGCGCAAAGGTTCCACGCGGGAGGGGTGGGACGCGATTGATCAGCCGTTGCCGTCAGGCAACTGGCCGCTCATTTCGGCTTCGCCGCTGCCGTACATCGAAGGAGTCTCGCAGACTCCGCGGGAGGCCACGCGCGCCGACATGTGCCGCATCAAGTCA
>DATIWA010000078.1:0-4933 GCA_035465515.1 Candidatus Limnocylindrales bacterium
GGCAAAGCACAAGAATGCACGAATGAAAGAGGAGTTCTCATCATGAGGCATTGGCACAGGGCATGCGGAATCATTCTGGCCGTGGCGGCGCTGCTCCCGCAGGCCGTTTCTCAGCAGCCGGCCATCCCCGGCAAGCCGTTCGACGTTGTGATTCTGCACGGCAAAATCATTGATGGCTCCGGCAATCCCTGGTATCACGGCGACATCGGCATTCGCGGCGACCGTATTGCCTCCATCGGCAACCTGGACGGCGCAGCAGCAAACAGGACGATTGACGCGCGCGGCCTGGTTGTTGCGCCCGGCTTCATTGACATGCTCGGCCAATCAGAAACGGCGCTGCTCATTGACAATCGCGCCATCAGCAAGCTGTCCCAGGGCATTACCACCGAGATCACGGGCGAAGGCGGATCCATTGCGCCGCAGAATGAAAAGACGCTTAAGGCCCTGGCCCCGTCGCTGGAACCCTACCACCTGAAAGTTGACTGGACCGACCTCGCCGGATACTTCAAGCGGCTGGAGCGCCAGGGCACGCCGCTCAACCTGGGGACCTATGTGGGCGCTGCGCAGGTGCGCGAGGCCGTCCTGGGCGACGACAACCGGCAGCCAAGCCCGCAAGAACTGGACCAGATGCGCGCGCTGGTGGCGCACGCGATGCAGCAGGGGGCGCTCGGAATTTCTACCGCGCTGATCTATCCTCCGGGTCACTACGCCAAAACAGATGAATTGATTGAGCTGGCCAAAGTGGCTGCCCGATACGGCGGCATCTACGCAACCCATATGCGCAGCGAAGGCCGCAGCCAGACCGCCGCCATCGAAGAAGCGTTGCGCATCGGCCGCGAAGCGAATATCCCGGTGGAAATCTTTCATCTCAAAGTCGTGGGCCAGAGTCGCTGGGGCAGCATGCCAAAGGTCATCGCCCGCCTGGAATCCGCGCGCTCCGCCGGCCTTGATGTGACTGCCGACATGTACCCATATCTCGCCGGAGCCACTGCTCTGGCTTCCGCCCTGCCGCCCTGGGCCGCCGACGGAGGCCTGGACAAGCTGCTCGAACGCCTTCACGATCCAGCGATTCGCGCGCGGATCAAGCGCGAAATGGCCCAGGAGCATCCCGACTGGGAGAACCTTTACCTGGGCAGCGGCGGCGCCGCGGGCGTAATGCTGTCATCGGTGATCAACAAGGAGCTGAAACCGCTCACCGGGAAGACCCTTGCCCAGATCGCCCAGGACCCCGCGCTTGTCCGGATCATCGAGGAGCAGAAGCTCGCGCAGGAACAGCGTCCCGCAGCCGCTTCACAAGGCCAACCCGCGCGTGCTTCTGCTGCTCTCGACAGCAAACCCGCGGCGACGGCAAACGACCAGCTGGACACCATCTTCGATCTCATCCTGGCCGATCGCGGGCAATCCGGCGCTCTCTATTTCATCGCCAGCGAGGCCGACCTGGAATACGGGCTCAAGCAGCCGTGGACCAGCATCGGCCTGGACGCGAATGAAATGCCGCTCGATGGCCTTCTCTTCGAGCCTCACACGCATCCTCGCGCCTTCGGCAGCATGCCCCGCTTTCTCGGCTATTATGTTCGTGAGCAACACCTGCTCCCGCTGGAGCAGGCCATCCGCAAGATAACTTCTCTGCCCGCACAACGCGTGCACCTTGCCGGCCGGGGCCTGCTTCGCGAAGGCTTTTACGCCGATATCACCATATTCGATCCTGACAAAATTTTCGACAAAGCGACCTACTCGGAACCCGCCCGGCTCTCCCAGGGTGTGCAATATGTGCTGGTGAATGGCGAACTCACATTCGCCGATGGCAAGCTTACCGGCGCCAATCCAGGCCGCGCTCTGCGAGGCCCGGGAGCCAGATAGCCCAGACTTGGGACGGGCTCCAGGCTTTCAGGAGGACAAAACGCGATTGCGATCCAGATCGCCCTCGCGATACCCTGAATGCCTGAGCTCCATGCCTGCTACAGGACACATCAGCCGCAAGGCGCCGGCAATCGCCGCATGGGCCGCGCTGGCTCTGGGCGTTACCCTCTTCGCCGAGCCCATTCAGCAGTTAAAACCCACCGGCTACGTCAATGACTTTGCCCACGTCGTTGACAGCGACTCGGCAAATGCCATGGAGCAGCTTTGCTCCCAGGTTAAGCAGAAGACCGGATCGGAAATCGCAGTAGTCACCATCCGTTCCCTGGATGGCTCTGACATTGAAAGCTATGCCGCTGATCTCTACAAGCAGTGGGGCATCGGGCCAAAATCAAGCAACCGCGGCATCCTGATCCTGCTGGCCGTTAACGACCACCGCTATCGCACGGAAGTGGGCTATGGGCTGGAGCCCATTCTGCCCGACGGCAAGGTTGGCGGCTTCGGCCGCGAGGCCGTCCCTTACCTCAGGCAAAACCAGTACGGCCCGGCGCTGCTCCTCATGACACAGCGCGTGGCAGAAACCATTGCCGCCGACGCCCGCGTCCCGCTGGATAACGTGCAGAGTTTGCGTTCGCCGCCCGGCAACGGAGAGATGCCTGGCTGGGTCGTTGTCTTGATCGTCTTAATCGTGCTGGGAGCCGTTGGCGGAGTCGTTATTGCATTATCCAGGGCCGGAGATGCCATATGGACCTCCGGCGGGCGTCGGTCCCGCTATTACGGTGGCATGTGGGGCGGGGGTTTCGGCGGGGGCTGGGGTGGTGGTGGAGGCTTCGGCGGAGGCGGCGGGTTTGGCGGCTTTGGCGGCGGGAGTTCCGGAGGCGGAGGTTTCGGCGGCTTTGGCGGCGGGAGTTCCGGAGGCGGCGGCGCAAGCGGAAGCTGGTGATTCGCGGGAAGGGAATATGAAAGCAGAAGCACAGCTCAACGAGTTTGTGGAACGGTTGAAAAAAGCGGCGGGCGCCAATCTGGAATCGGTCATCCTGTTCGGATCAGCGGCTTCGCAGGATTTCCATCCGGGGTTCTCTGATATCAACCTGATGTGCGTGGTCCGTGAACTTGCGGCTTCGTCTCTCGATTCCCTCGCCCCGGCCCTGCGATGGTGGGCCGGCAAACAGTATGCCGCTCCCCTGGTGTTCACGCGCCAGGAAGTGGAGCGCGCCGCCGACGTCTTTGCCATCGAGATGCTCGATATCTGCCGCAGCCATCGCGTCCTGTATGGTGAAAACATCTTTCAAACCCTGCAGGTCCCCATGGAGCGCCACCGCATCCAGCTGGAGCATGAGCTAAGGACGAAATTGCTCTTCCTGCGCCAGGGCTACCTGGCCGCTGCCGGCGACAGCAAAAAGATTCTGGCCCTCATGATGAATTCTCTCTCGAACTTCATTACCCTTTTTCGCCATACCCTTATCACCATGGGCGAGACGCCGCTGAAAGCCAAACACGAAATCGTCACGCAGTTGGCGGGCAAAATCGGCTTTGGGCCCAGGCCCTTTCTGGACCTGCTGGAAGTCCGGGAACACCGGCGCGAGGGGAATACGCTGGATGCGCAAGCCGCCTTCGCCGGATATCTTCCGGCCATTGATCAGGTAATCCAGGCGGTGGACGCTCTTTAAATTTAGAATCGGTTTGGCACAGGAGACAGAGAATGAAAGCCTTAATCGCAATCATCATTGTGGCGGTGCTGGTCCTGGCCGTTTTCGGAAGCTATGTCAGCGCGCGAAACCAGATGGTCGTGAAAAATGAGGCGGTCAAGGCCGCCTGGTCGCAGGTCGACATTGTGCTGCAACGCCGCGCCGACCTGATTCCCAACCTGGTGGAAACGGTGAAAGGCTTCGCCATCCAGGAACAGACGGTCTTCGGTGACATTGCAAAAGCGCGCTCCGCACTGCTCTCCGCCTCGGCGCCGGCGGACAAGATTGCCGCCAATCGGCAGCTCGATAGCGCGCTGGGCCGTCTGCTGGTGGTGGTTGAGAATTATCCGCAGTTGCGATCCAACGAGAATTTTCTGCGCCTCCAGGACGAACTGGCGGGGACCGAAAACCGCATTGCGGTAGAGCGCAAGCGCTACAACGATGCGCTCCAGGATTACAACACCTACATCGGCCAGTTTCCCAACAGCGTCTGGGCCAACATGGCGGGTTTCCATCGCAATGATGCCTATTTCGCCGCAGCGGAAGGCTCTCGCCAGGCGCCTAAAGTTGACTTTGGCGGCGTGCGCCCGACTCCATCGCCACAGCCGGCGCGGTAATGCCGGCACGTGGACGCCGTGACAGCGTTTGGCGTTGGGGCTAAACGAGACCGTTACCGCGGATTGCGCGGATGAACGCCGGATTCCAAGCTTCTTGTGGGTTGCCCGCTCGCGCGCGGCAGGCGCAAGAGATCAAGAAGAATCCAATTGCCTCCCCGGCTCGTACTCCATACTGAGAGGCATATACTTTTACATTATGAGCAACATCCGGACGCCAGACACGCAGACCGACAACGTCACCATAGTTGAATTTACCGATTCGGGCGAGCGCCAGAACGAACTTACAGTCCCCAAGGTCACCAAAGACGACGCCGAGTGGCAGCAGCAGCTCTCGCCGCAACAGTACGAGGTCACGCGCCATGACGGCACCGAACGCGCCTTCACCGGCGAGTACTGGAACAATCACGAACACGGCATCTACCGCTGCGTCTGCTGCGGCACTCCGCTGTTCAGCTCGGATACAAAATTCGAGTCGGGCACAGGCTGGCCCAGCTTTACCGCGCCGATTACCCCGGAAAACGTTACTGCCATCGCAGACCGCAAGTTCGGCATGACGCGCACCGCCGTGTCCTGCCGCCGCTGCGACGCCCACCTCGGGCATGTCTTCCCTGACGGCCCCACGCCAACGGGCCTGCGCTACGGCTTGAACTCGGCTTCCCTGAAATTCATCAAAGGCTTCAACCGCCGGCAAGTTTTCACGGATGACCACAGATCAGGCTCCGTGGCGCAAGGAGGGCACCCTGATCTTGCGGCTGCTATTGAGATGTATGG
>DATIWA010000079.1:0-10192 GCA_035465515.1 Candidatus Limnocylindrales bacterium
CTCCGACGACCGTGCCCGGCATGTGATGAGTGATCAGCTTAAGCAGCGCGGGTTTGGTGTTGAGGAGCCGGCGCAGCCACAGCAGGCCGCGGCCCCGGCCCAGACGCCGCAGCCCGCCAAGACCGGACAGCCTGCTGCGCCACCACCGCCCGCTCCTGGCGAGCCGGCCAAAAGCCGCGGACCCCAGCAGAGCCAATATCCGCTTCGAAATCTACCTGCCATCCAGGACCTCTACACGCAGGCGGTCAATCCGCCGGAAACGCTGGAGCGCTTTGGCGCGGCGCTGTTTCGCAACAGCGTTGCCACGGCGGAAAAGAATCAGCAGAAAGGTCCATCTGACATCCCCGTCGGTTCCGACTATGTGATTGGCCCCGGCGACGAAGTGGTGGTTGATTACTGGGGACGCACAACAAAGCACCTCCAGCTCCTGGTTGACCGGCAGGGCCGGATTCTGCTGCCCGAAGCCGGAGGAGTGGTGGTTGCAGGCCGCACCCTGGCCGATGCTCAACAGATCATTGAAAGGCTTCTGGCCCGGCAGTTCAAAGACATTACCGTGGACGTTACGCTGGGCAAGCTCCGCAGCGTTCGCGTTTATGTGGTGGGAGACGTAAAGAATCCCGGGGCGTATGACATCAGTTCGCTTTCCACGCCTCTCAGCGCTCTCATCGCCGCAGGCGGGCCGACTCAAACCGGGTCATACCGGCTGGTAAAGCACTTCCGCGGCAAGAACTTGGTGGAAGAAGTTGACCTTTATGACCTGATGCTGAAGGGTGTGACTACTTCGGAGGCGCACATTGAGTCCGGAGACAGCATTCTTGTCCCGCCCGCCGGACCGCAGGTGACCGTGGCTGGATCGGTGCGCCGCCCCGCGATTTACGAGCTGAACAAGGAGGAAACGCTCGATCAGGTTCTGGACCTGGCCGGCGGCATCCCGGTTTCCGGCGAGCTGAACAACATAAAGGTAGAGCGGATTCAAGCGCACCAGCGCAAGGAAATGCTCTCTCTGAACCTGCCCGCGGCAGGGAACCCTTCTGCCGATGCAAGCGCTTTTAAGCGCGTGGCCATTGAGGACGGCGATGTGGTAACCGTGGCGCCGATCCTGCCCTACAGCAATCGGACGGTTTATTTGCAAGGACATGTGTTCCGTCCCGGCAAGTATCCCTTTAAAGATGGAATGAAAGTCACGGACATTCTTGGGTCCTTCCGCGATCTTCTTCCCGAGTCGGCTGATCGTGCTGAAATCGTCAGGTTGCATTTTCCCGACATGAGTCCGGAGGTGGTTCCTTTCAATGTCAGCGACGTGCTGGAGAAGAAAACCGCCGCGCCCGCGCTCCAGCCGTTTGACACCGTTCGGATATTTGGCCGCTATGACACTGATGCACCGAAGGTTTCCATCTATGGCGAGGTCCTGCGGCCCGGGGAGTATCCGCTTTCGCAGCGTATGACCGCCGCTGACCTGCTGCGCGTTGCCGGAGGGTTCAGTCGCAGCGCATTCCGTGAATCGGCGGATCTTTCCAGCTATTCGATCGTCAACGGCGAAAAAGTGGAGCTGGAGCACCGCGAGATTCCCATCGGACGGGCGTTGGCTGGAGAGCCGGATACGGACGTAGTGCTGAAGCCCGGCGACGTGCTCACCATACGGCAGATTGGCGGCTGGACGGACATTGGCGGCGCCATCTCGGTAAGCGGTGAGGTCCTTCATCCCGGGCGGTACGGAATCCAGCGTGGAGAGCGCCTCAGTTCCATCCTGAAGCGCGCCGGAGGCTTTAGCGAGGAGGCATATCCTTACGGCGCTGTCCTGGAGCGTGCCCAGGTCAGGGAATTTTCCGCCAGAAATCGGGACGAGATGATCTCCCGTCTCCAGGAGCAGAGCGCGACGAGCGGCCGCGTTCCATCCACCATGGCAGCCCGCCAGAACCAGCAGCTGATCGAGCGCTTGCGGCAGATTCAGCCGAGCGGCAGGCTGCTGATTCACATCACGCCGGATATTTCAAAGTGGGAAAACACTGCGGCCGACGTGGAAGTGCGCCCCGGCGATACTCTTACTGTTCCCAAGCGGCCGACCTTTGTAATGGTGGCCGGCCAGGTCTACAATCCGGCAGCCATCACCTTCAGCCAGGGCAAACACGCCGGCTGGTATCTGCGGCAGGCAGGCGGGCCAACCAGCGTTGCCAATAAGAAAGACATCTTTGTTGTCCGCGCCAACGGTACGGTGGTTGGCAAGGGTTCCGGCGAATGGTGGTCGGGAAGTGTGATGAGTACCGTGCTGCAACCGGGCGACACGATTTACGTCCCTGATAAAGTCGCCGGCAGCGGCATGTTCAAGAATATCGGCCAGTCTGTCCAGATCCTTTCCGGCGTGGCTGTGGCAGCAAGCGTGATTCGCACCTTCTAGCGGAGAATGGATTTGAATTTTCAAGGACAGAGTCGAGCGGTGTTTCTGGCCCTGCTGCTTACGCTGGCTGGAGCGGTGCAGGCCCAGGTCAACCAGAGCGGCGGTAAGGACAAATCACAGCCATTGCCGGCCAAAAGCAGTGCGGAAGATCGCGCTGCCACTCTTCAGCCTGCGTTGTTCCTGAAGAACCTGGCGGTGGACCAGAAGACGATCTGGACCAGTCCTTTCAGAGCGAGAATAGAGGACATGAACTGGCTGGTGCCCATGATCGGGCTCTCGGCCGGTCTCATGAATGCTGATGCCGAGCTCTCATCGCGTATTGACTCCGGCGGAACTTTCGCACGGCATGCGGGCGCAATTTCCAACGCGGGGATTGCTGCTGCTGTGGCCGGGGGCGGCAGCCTGTATCTTTTGGGAAAAATCAGGAGTGATGACCATCAGCGCGAAGCGGGCATTCTGGCCGGTGAAGCGGCGATCAACAGCGTGATTGTGGTGGAGGCCATCAAGCTGGTAAGCCGGCGGGAGCGGCCAACGGACGGCAACGGACAAGGCCGGTTTTTCCAGAATGGCTCCCTTTTAAACTCCTCGTTTCCCTCAGCGCACGCCATTGTGGGATGGTCCATTGCCAGCGTAGTTGCGCATGAATATCCGGGCATATTGACCCAGACCCTGGGATACGGCCTGGCGGCGGGAGTCAGTCTGGCACGGGTCTATGGACAGCGGCATTTCACGAGCGACGTGGTGGTCGGCAGCGCCATGGGTTGGCTCATCGGGCGGCAGGTGTACGCTTCCCATCATCGCCTGGATCTGCCGGGTGGCGGCTGGGGAACCTTCCACCATGACGATACCGCACCGGAAAGTCCATCGTGGGAGACCCATTTTTCGCCCTACGTGCCCATGGATAGCTGGGTCTATCCGGCATTGGACCGTCTGGCTGGGCTGGGCGTGATCAACAGCAACTTCGCCGGTCTCAAACCCTGGACGCGCGCCGAGTGCGCCCGGTTGCTGGAAGAGGCAGAAGGCTCCATTGATGAATATTCGGGCGATGAGGGCTCGCGACTCTATGCGGCCCTGGCCAGGGAGTTCAAGGGGGAATTAAACGGCGAGACTGCGCCGTACGCCCAGCTTGATTCGGTCTATGCCAGAATCACCGGCGTATCCGGTGATCCGCTGACCGATGATTATCACTTTGGGCGGACCATCGTGAATGATTTTGGCCGTCCCTTCCAGAAAGGCGGGAACGGGCTGGGAGGCTTTTCCGCCAGCGGTTCCGCCGGAGCTCTGGGATTTTACGTTCGGGGCGAGTTTGAGCATGCCCCATCCGCGCCTGGCTTTACCCAGGCCGTGCAGGACCAGATCCAGATCACAGACCAAAAGCCGCTTGTTCCTTCCTCGTCAATCCCCGCGTTCAATCAGTTTAGGCTGCTGGATACATATATCAGTTTGAACTTGAAGGGCTGGCAGACATCTTTCGGCAAACAGACGCTTTGGCTGAGCCCCACTCGCGACCCGTTTTTGTGGAGTGACAATGCCGAGCCGATGTACATGCTGCGGGTGGACCAGAGCACCCCGAAGCAATTGCCGAGTCTCCTGAAATACCTTGGTCCGGTGCGCACTGAGTTCTGGGTGGGGAAGCTGACCGGCCAGCATTTCGTGAACACTCAGGATGGAAATATAGCGGTGCGTCTGGGCCGCACTCTAGAACGGCAGCCCATGGTCAACGGCATCAAGTTCAACTTTAAGCCGACGCCCAACTTCGAGTTCGGGGTGGGGCGGACCGGGCTGTTCGGCGGGCCCGATTTCCCGATCACTCTGGGATCCATCCGCCACGACCTGTTTTCGACGCACAACGCGCAGGGACGGGGTGAGGACCCCGGCGACCGCCGATCCACCGCCGACTTCACTTACCGGCTTCCCGGGATGCGCAACTGGCTCACGCTGTATGACGACTCGTTCGTAGAAGATGAAATTTCTCCGGTAGGCTATCCTCGCCGTTCAGCCCACAATGCCGGCCTTTACCTGAGCCATGTTCCGCTTCTGGACCACATGGATATGAGGGTGGAGGGTGGGTACAACAATCTTCCCGGGCTGCTGCAACCGCCGGGAGGGGGCTTTTTCAACTGGAATACCCGGTATCTGGATGGCTATACAAACAAAGAGAATATTCTCGGGAACGGCACTCTGGGCCGGCAGGGGATATCGCTCCGGGCAGAAACTACGTACTGGTTTGCATCTGATAAGACAATCCAGCTCGGATATCGCAGCAATATCGCCGACAGCATGTTCCTGGAGGGTGGGAACTTGCGAGATATTCACTTGCGCTCGGAATGGAGTTTTAATCGCAATATGACGCTCTCCAGTTTCCTTCAGTACGAGTGGTGGAACTTTCCCCTGCTGAGCGCGGGCAACAAACAGACTAATTTTACGGCTTCGTTTCAAGTAACATATTGGCCGCATTGGAGATTCAAACGTGGAAGTTAGCGGACCGAGAACGGTTCCCATCTACGAACCAGGGATGCCTCCAGAGATGGAGCAGCGGCCGCCGGAGGAAGACGGCGCAATAACCAAAGTATGGATGCTCTGGCGGGAGCGCAGGCTCCTTTGGGGTGTCGCCTGGAAAACAGCAATTGCCTCAGCCATCATCGCCCTGCTCCTGCCGGTGCACTATGACGCGGTGGTCAAGGTGGTGCCGGGTGAAAGCAGCAGCGGCGGCATGGCGGGAATTCTGGGAAAACTTGCAGGTGCTGCCGGTGGCGGTCTGGGCATGGGGCTGGATGCCGCGGGCCTGCTGGGCACCAAAACTCCGGGGGCCTTCTACGTGGAGGTCCTGAAGAGCCGTACCGTTCAAGACCGCATCATTGACCGCTTTGACCTGCGCCGGCGCTATTCCAAGTTAGGGCGTTGGTTCCCCAGCGATTATTACAAGACGCGCAAGAAGCTGAAGAGCTTCACCGACATCGATGACGACAAGAAGAGCAACGTCATCACGGTCACAGTGACCGATTACGATCCGATCATGGCGGCCCGGATCGCCAACGCTTACATTGAGGAGTTGAACAAGGAAGCTGCCGACCTGAACACAGGCGAGGCCCACCGCGAGCGGGTATTCCTGGAAGGGCGGCTTCAGCAAGCCAAGCAGGACCTCGATCAGGCGTCGCTTGCCCTGAGCAAGTTTTCCAGCAAGAACACCATGATGGAACCGCAGACCCAGGGGAAGGCCATGATGGATGCTGCCGCCAAAGTACAGGGCGAGATCATTGCCACACAGGCGGAGTTGAAGGGGCTGGAGCAGATCTATTCCGAGGACAACGTGCGCGTGCGGACTCTGAGGGCGCGCCTGGGAGTTCTACAAGGCCAGTTGGCAAAGATCACGGGGAAGAATGAGCCCGTCTCAGGGGAAGGGGAGGGCGGGACCGGTTCTTCGGCGTACCCGTCGCTGAGCGCTCTGCCGCTTCTCGGCTACAGCTATTCTGAGTTATACCGCCAGGCAAAGATACGCGAGACTGTTTATGAATTTCTGACCCAGCAATATGAACTGGCGAAGATCCAGGAAGCGAAGGAGTTGCCGACGGTCAGAGTCATGGACCGGGCGGCGCCGCCGGAAAGAAAATCCGGCCCCATCCGCAGTCTGGTTGTGATCCTCAGTGTGCTGGGCGCCCTGTGTCTGGCGGGGTTCTGGATCATCGGCAAAAACGAATGGGAACAGATTCCGGGAGATGATCCGCGGCGTTTGCTGGCCGGAGACATCGCACGGGAGTTGCGGCGCCTGACGCGGCGCTCACGGCGCAACAACCCTTAGTTCAGGCAGTCAGGAAAAAAGCATGTCTGGCATGAATGAAAAACCGGCCCAAGGATCCATTCAGGGCTATTTCCAGCAGCTCGCGCAGCTCATTCCTGAGTTGCCGTACGAAAGCATTGAGCAGATTGCGGCTGCGATCCTGCAGGCGTTCGATGAAGAAAGGACGGTTTTCGTCTTTGGCAATGGCGGCAGCGCCGCATCAGCCTCGCACATGATGTGCGACATGAACAAAGGGACGATTGATCCTGAGCGGTCGCGGCGGCTCAAAGTAATGGCGCTCACCGACAACGTGCCGCTCATGACCGCGTGGGCGAATGACAGCCATTACGAAAGAATCTTCGCTGAGCAGCTCAGAAACTTTGCACAACCCCGTGATGTGGCCTTCGCCATCAGCGGCAGCGGCAACTCGCCCAACGTGCTGCATGCGCTCACGGCGGCACGCGAGCGGGGCGCGGTTACCGTGGGGCTGGCCGGCTACCAGGGCGGCAAAATGAAGCCCTTGTGCGACTTCTGCGCCGTGGTGCCCTCCGACAACATGCAGATGATCGAAGACATGCATCATGCCATGCTCCATGCCATGTTCACTGTTGTCCGGGACAGGATCCACAGCGGCAGCCGGCAGGTCCTGGCAGCGGGAGCAGGACGCCTGAAAAAATAACCCATTTTCATGAAAATTGCTTTCGACCTGCGCAGAATCAAGAACCCCGGAATTGGCAGATACATGAAATGCCTCACCGAGGCGGTGCTTGCGCTGGCGCCCGAGCACGAATATCTGCTGATTATGCCCCCGGACTCTCTGGACATGATTGCCGTGTCCGGCGGGCAGGTGGAAAAGATTGCGCCGCCCCTCAAGTATTATTCCATCGCGGAGCAGATGGGGCTTCCTCGCATCCTACGGCGACACAAGGTGGACTTGCTGCATTCTCCGCACTTCAATTTGCCCGTGGTCCGGCCCTGCCCCACAGTTGTCACAATCCACGACGTGATCTATCTGGCTTGCAAAGAAGACCTGCCTTCTCGTCTGGGCCGGGTCTACTACCGGGCCATGATGTCGGCTTCAGTAAAACTTGCCGACAGGATCATTACCGACTCTGAGTTCTCTAAGAAAGACATAGTTCGTTTGCTAGGCGCCGACTCCGCCCAAATTGAGGTGATCTATCCGGGTGTAGATGGAACTTTCAGAAAAGTAGAAGATACCGGGAAGGTTAGGGAAGTTGCCCAGCGATACGGCATCCCCGGTCCCTACCTTATATATACCGGCATCTACAAGCCGAGGAAAAACCATTCCGGGCTGCTGCGGTCGTTTTCACATTTCTTAACAAAAGGGATTGATGCAAGTCTGGTGATTGCGGGGCCCCTGGAGGAAGGCGGGGCGGAGTTGCGGCGCCTGGCCGTGGAGCTTGGAATCGAAAGCAAAGTGATCTTCACGGGATTTGTGAGCGACGCCGATTTGCCGTCTCTTTACTCGGGAGCACAGGTGTACGCATGTCCGTCCCTGTATGAGGGGTTTGGCTTTACCGTGCTGGAAGCAATGTCCTGCGGCGTCCCGGTAGTGTGCTCGCCCCAGACTTCGCTTGCCGAGGTGGCTGGAGCGGCTGCTCTCTACGCGGACCCACGCCATCCTCAGGAATTCGGCGATGCTCTGTACCAGGCTTTTACGGACCCCGCCTTGCGCGCCAGCCTGATCAGCAGGGGATATAAGAACGTAGACCGCTTCAACTGGAGGAGCGCCGCCATGCAGACACTGGCCGTGTACCAGCACGTCAGCGCGCCTGTGCAAAAGATGGTATGCGCTTGAGATATTCCGCCGAGACACTGGGCAGAACTGGTGAATAGAAGAGGCCAGAGACCGATCCTGCAAATTGCGTTTGACACCTGGAGTCTCCAGGCGCGCTATCGCAATCACGGTATTTATAACTATGCCCGAAATCTGCTTCAGCAGTTCTCCGGGGAAGCAGCAACCCTGGGAGTAGAGATCAAGCCGTTCGTCTGCGCAGGCGCCAGCAACGACGCCAATGCGTTTTCGGCCGGCCCCGGATTCAGCCCATCGCAAGCGCGGCTGCTCAAATCCGACCGTCTTTGGAGGTTTGGGGGCGCATGGCTGGCCGCTCTCAGCGAACAGGCGGACCTTGTATTCTGCCCGTCCTTTACCAGTTTGCAGCCTGGGATCTGTCCGGCAGTATCAACTATTCATGACGCAACGCCGGTCATCATGCCTTCTGCCAGCAGAAGCATCACGCGGATGCAGAGGTTGTTTCTGCGGAGCGCAGCCCGGTTGTCCCATGCCATCATCACTGATTCACTATGCTCGAAAAATGATCTTCTGGAGATCTACGGGCTTCCTGAGTCGAAGGTCTCTGTAGTCTATCTTGGTTACGACAAGTCGACATACAACACCGAACAGGTTGATTCCGAGCTGCAGAAGGCATTGCTGAGGAAGCATGGACTCGACCGCCCCTACATCATCCATCACGGAGTAGTTCAGCCGCGAAAGAACCTGCAAAGGCTGGTACAAGCGTTCCGGCTCATGCTCGCCCGTGTCCCCGGCCTGGAATTTGATCTTGTGCTTGCCGGCCCGCTGGGCTGGCAATACGAGGAAATTCTGACCGAGATAGGCTCCGGACCCTCTGGGAGAGGAAAGATCGTGCTGACGGGAGCGCTCAGTGATCCTGAAATGGCCGCGATTCTAAAAGGGGCCGCGCTTGCGGTGATTCCGTCGCTGTATGAAGGGTTCTGCCTGCCCATGGTGGAAGCCATGGCCTGCGGCATTCCCACAATCGCCGCGGACGCCTCCTGCCTGCCGGAAGTTTCCGGCGGGGTCCTGCGCTATTTTGACCCGCATTTAGTGGACGCAATCGCTTCAGCCATGGAGGAAGCTCTGGAAAACGCCAAGCTGAGAAGTGAACTCTCGGCCAGGGGCCTGCTTCGCGCCCGTGAGTTCGACTGGAGGCGCTGCGCGCAGGAGACGCTTGCCTTGCTGGTGCGGTTTGCCGAGGAGCGCAGCGGAGCGCGGGCCAGCTTAGTGAGGTCTTCGGGTTGAGAATAGGCATTGATCCGTGGACTCTGGCCAGCCGGTTCCGATTTCAAGGGACCTATGTTTACGCGCAAAAGCTGATTGCGGAGTTCAAGAAACTTGGGCCGTCCCGGCCGGACCTGGAGTTCTGTCTCTTTGCCGGAACGGGCGATGGCAACGATGCGCGTACACTGGTGGAATCGCGCAGCGGATTTGAGCTGTGCGCAACACGGCTTCTCTCGAACGATCCGTTGTGGAGGTTCGGGGGGCTGGGATTGGCGGCGTCCCGGGCGCGCTGCGATCTGATTTTTGCCCCCACAGCCAGCAGCATGCCTTTCAGCCGGGCCCCGCTGGTGTGCACCATTCACGACGTTACGCCGGTGGTCATGCCTTCGCATTCCATAAAGGCGACCCTGCTGCTGCGCAGCCTGTTGTGGTCTCTGGCCAGGTTTTCACGCAAGATCATTACCGATTCTGAGTGCTCCCGCAGGGACATCGTGAGGATCTATGGAGTTCCTGAGTCCAGGATCGCGGTGATTTATCTCGGATATGACAAAACGGTGTTCAACACGGAGCCGATGGATCCGGAGAAACGCCAGGAATTGCTGACCAGGATTGGCGTGAGCAAGCCTTACATCCTGCACCATGGCACGATTCAGCCGCGTAAGAATCTGGTCAGGTTGATTGAAGCGTATCGGCTGGTACTCTCGCGCAATTCCGGCGCCGATTTTGAGCTGGTGCTTCCCGGACGCATAGGCTGGGAATACCAGGAAATCATGGCGACGGCGAACAAGAGCGGGCCGGGCCGCGTGATCTTTGCCGGTACCCTGAGCGATCAGGACCTGGCCATGCTGATCAAGGGAGCACACCTGGTGGCCATCCCTTCGCTTTATGAAGGTTTCTGCCTTCCCATGGTGGAATCCATGGCGTGCGGCACGCCGACCGTGGTCTCCGGGACGTCCTGCCTTCCGGAAGTTTCAGGCAA
>DATIWA010000080.1:0-8700 GCA_035465515.1 Candidatus Limnocylindrales bacterium
CAGCGTGAACGCTCCTGATGGCTTCAACAATGCCCTCTGCGCTTCCGCCGCCTCCCCGGGCCACTTGCACGGCCATTTGAACTGGTGGCCCGTTACCGTCACCGGGACCATCCTTTGGCTCGACCATAAGGATTGGACCCATCTCGGCGACGATGATTACGACTTCACTCTCACTCCCGACACCGGCACCGGCCTGACCACCAACAATTCCCACCTGGGTGGAGTGCCCACCAACCCTCAGATCTATGGGCTTGAATTCGATTCTGATGAAACCGTTGATCACATTGACCGCGGATGGTGGAACGACTTCCACAATGCCGTGGACAGTAATGACGGCAAGCCCGGCGGGCCGGCCGGCGCAATGATTGACGGCCGTCAGGCAGTCGTTATTGGGCTGCTCGGGCTCGATTCCGAACACGGAGCCTACACCGAACTGCACCCCGTTTACGGATTGGCCATTCACGTCAAGGACGATCCGTCCGATGACACATGGGCAATCCTTGTCCGCAACTGGGGCGATGAAGGCTTCTGCTCGCAGGACGAAATGGCCGTCCCCCTGACCACCATGAGCTTCTTCCTCCCGCGGCCCAACGCCATCAGCGGCACCGCCAATACGGACCAGCTTTTCAGCAACGGCGATTCACAGGTCGCGGTGCTCACCCGGCGCGGCGGCGCGGTCGTCACCCTCGATCTCGGCCAGCCTGAAAGTCAGAACCTTGTCCATGGCACAGTTCACTTTAAGTGGACAATGTCTCCGGTTCCTGTCATTCATCCGCCGCTCGGCCACCCCACGGCTACCGCTGGCGCCACCCATACCCCCGTTCATCCGGCAATCCTGGCTGCACACCAGGCGCCCGGGACTGGCGCCGCGATTGCCCGCACGCTCGAGAAAGAAGGTCCCGAACCTCACGTGGCGGAGCTGCTCCAGCGCGTGCCTCCTGCAAAAAGAGCGGAACTGCAGAGCAAGCTTCGCAAGACGCCCCAGCCGGCTTATACCCGGCCCGTCAGGCGAGTGCAGCAGATCACCGTGGTCCAGCCTCACGCCATCAGGGTGATCAGGCCAAAGCGGCTTCCCGCTCCGGCCAAAGCCGCCCGCGACCGGCAGCGCCTTCAGGTTCTCTGCGCCGCCTACTCCGGGCAAATCCCCGGCCACCCGGCATCGCTCTGCCAGGCTAGCCACTAATCAAAACCGGGGGTGAAGATGGGAGACCTTCCCTGTCTTCACCCCGTTCTTTTCCTCCTCGCCATAATCGTGCGCGATGTCGCTGATCTCGGCGATTCTTGTAACTCCCGGCCTTTTACCCACTCTTTAATCTGTATTTCCCATCAGCATTTATCATGGGAGCGTCAACCGTGGAGATCACATGCCTGAGTATCACTTGAAACTGCTCGACAAGAAGACCGTTGCTGAAGGCACGCTGGCCTTCTCCCTGGAAAAGCCCGCCGGGTTCGACTTTAAACCGGGCCAGTCCGCCGACCTGACGCTCATTGACCCGCCCGAGACCGACGCCGAAGGCAATATACGCACCTTTTCCATCGTCAGCGCGCCCTTTGAAGACCGCCTTACCTTTGCCACCCGCATGCGTGACACCGCCTTCAAGCGCGTGCTGGGCAAGGCCTCGCCCGGCTTACAGATCAAGCTGGAAGGCCCCATGGGCTCCTTCAATCTCCACAAGAACCCCGCCAAACCCGCCGTGTTTCTTGCCGGCGGTATCGGCGTCACCCCCTTCATGAGCATGGTGCGCCAGGCCGCCCGCCAGAAGGACCCGCATCAGATCTATCTCTTTTATTCCAACCGCCGCCCTGAAGACGCCGCCTTCCTCGATGAGCTGGCCGCCCTGCAAAAGCAGAATGCCAATTTCCATCTGGTCTCCACCATGGCGGAAATGGAGAAATCAAAGCAGCCCTGGAATGGCGAGCGCGGATTTATTGACGCCGCCATGCTGCAGCGCCATCTCGCGGCCCTCAATGGCCCCATCTATTACATCGCCGGACCGCCGGCCATGGTGACCGCCATGCGCGACATGCTCACCAAAGCCGGCGTTGACGAAGACGACATCCGCGCCGAAGACTTTGCTGGATACTGAAGAACATTTGGCTGGGCGGTCGCGGCGATCAGCACGCGACTCGCGGCGGCCGTCCCGGCCAACGTTACTTTCGTACTCTTTGCGGCAGCCGCGTTTCGGAGCATGATGGTCCTGCTTGACATCAATTCCGGCCGGTTCCTGTGGGGGAACAGCAACCGGTTGGACGATTTCAATAAAACAGGCCTCGGATTCGTCCGAGGCCTGTTTGCTTTGGGCCCTGCCCGCGGAAAAGACGTTGCCATGCTTTCAGCAGCATCCTGCTCCGCTTCCGGCGATTTCGCCGGTCCCGGCAATCTCCCTAAAAGGCTCCTTCATCCGCCGAGGGCCCGTAAATAGACGGAACCGGAACATTGTTCAGCCGCAGATAGACGGAAAACTGCCCGCGATGATGAATGCTGTGGCTGAAGATGAAGCTCCGCAGCACGGCCACGCGCGGCAGCGTAAAAACTGTCTTGCCCGCGGAAATCAGGCTCCATGGCTTCATCAGCTCCGCATCGCTGGCCTTCTCCATGGCCTTCCTCGCGCTGGCCACGCTCTTGTCGAAGGCGGCCAGCAACTCTGCCCGCGACTTCAACTCGGGGTTGGGCGGCGCCGTGCTCACGTCAAACGACTCTGTGCCCAGGATGGCTTCGGCCCACCCGTTGATGGTCGCCAGGTGCGTGGCCAGGGCTCCCATGGTCATGGATTTGTCGTGCGGCTTCCAGGTCAGCTTGTCTTCGGGGACGCGCTCCAGGGTGCGCCGGGTGGTCTGCATCTCATGATCGAATTCCGGTAAGAGCGCCTGATTCAGTGCCATAAACTGTCGTCTCCTTCAATTGGAACTGCCTCCAGCATTTTACCTGCCCGGTCGGGAAATTGTGGTTCCGCCCCCTTGCACGCCTGGCTCGTATTCACGCCGGCAGTTTGATAATGTTATGGGCGGCCACGCCAGTCTGAGATTCAGGAGCGCCCATGTCCACAGCCGCCCGCACCACCAAGTCGCCCCGCGAGCTTTATTCCATTGCCAAGAACCTCGGCGCCTGGGACCCCGAGAAAATCCCCGTCGCCGAAGACCGCGCGCACTGGGACACGCTGACCCCGGAGCAGAAGGAACAGCTCATCAAGGTCTGCGCCCTTTTCTATGAAGGCGAAGTCAGCGTCTCCGATACGCTGGCCTGGTTCATGGTGGCCATGCCCGATCCCGATCGCCGCATGTTCCTTTCCACCCAGGTCTATGAAGAGGTGAAGCACGCCGAGTTCTTCGAACTCTATTTTCGTGAGGTCTGCGGCAAGGTGGACACCGCCGCCTATCTGGTCCCGGAATACAAAGGCGTGCTGGTGGATGAACTGCGCAGGCGCGGAGAAGCCATGGGACAGGCCATCACTTCCGGTGATCAGGCCGCCCTCCAGCGCTCGCTCTGCCTCTTCGCCGCCCACTACATGGGCATCATTGAAGGCACCATGGCCGTCACCGGCTATGACTTCTTTGACGACCTGCTGGCCCGCACCGGGATGTTCCCTCGCCTGCATGAAGGCATCCGGCTGATCCGCGCCGACGAAGGCCGCCACATTGTCCACGGAATTGACTACTTGCGCGAGGTGCTGGCCGCTCATCCCGAATTCGCTCAGCCGGTGCGCGAACTCTTCATGCAGCAGGCCATGACCATTCCCGCCCGCACCGAGTTCATCTTCTCACCCAACGCCTTCGGCCTGGACAAGGAACGCATGCTGCAGATCGGCTATCAGCACATTGAGCAGCGCATGAAAGAGGCGGGCCTGGCCTAGCCCTTGATAGTCGCCATTTACGCGGGTCCGGGCCCATGCGTGGACGTGCCGAATGGCCGGCGGTTGGCGGCTTTGGATCTGGGAACTACGTCACACTCAATATCTTCATCCCGGTTTCCACGGCGCGTCCGCTTCTTGCGGTATTGATGGTCACGGTGCAATTGCGCCCCCGCGCCTTGGCTCGATAGAGCGCCTGGTCGGCGATCCGCAGGACTTCCGTGGGCGTGATCTCGCCGTTGCTGGACGCCACGCCGATGCTCACCGTCACATGCGTCTCTTTCTTGCCCCCGCGCGTCCGCCGGCGTCCCTTGCTGCGGCGGTCTTTCCCGCGCACCACAAACGTGGATTGCTCGATGATCTTGCGCATCCGGTCCAGATAGACAAACACTTCCTCAGGCGGCTTGTTGGAGAACAGCACCGCGAATTCCTCGCCGCCGTAACGGTATGCTTTTCCTCCGCCCGCGATTCGCGCCAGCCGCGACGCCACCAGGCGCAGCGCCTGGTCGCCCGATTCATGACCGTAACTGTCATTGAAATTCTTGAAGTGGTCCACGTCCAGCATGGCCACCGTATAGTTGTCCGGCAGCTTCATCAGCGCTTCATTCAACGCCCGCCGGCTGGGCAACTGCGTCAGTTCGTCCAGATAAGCCATGCTGTAGGACGTCTCAATCAGGGCGACAATCACCGCCAGTCCGCCGGTCGCGAAGAAAATGCCGGAAAGGTAGTTGCCCACCCCCAGCCGGAACCCGACAAAGCACGAAATCAACGCCCATAGCAGGCTGCTTTCAACCGCGCGATACCTCCGCACCAGCGGGAACATGATCACCACGAACGCAACCATGAAAGACAGCAGCGCCGGCTGCGAAAGATGGCTCCACTTGGAGAACTGCTCCGGGACCCACCTCTGCTCCAGCCTGGCTGCAATGTTCACCATTGCGGGAATGCAAAGCAGGGCGACCGCGATGATCTCCAACGCAACAATCGCCAGACGCTTTCTGCCCGTCGGCGAGATGATTCCCCGCTCCTTCACAAAAGCCAGCACCAGAAAATTGATGGGCAGCAAAATAGCGACGCCATTCGCCAGCACTTGACCGGCGCGGGATGAGACATGCGGCGCCACCCAGGTCAGCGTCGTGCCCGCAAGCGCCAGCACCAGGGTTGTAAAGAACAGGCGGCTGCGCCGGAAGTATGCGCTGAGCCCCAGCCCCACTGCGTACACCATCAGCGGCGCGTACCGCACCAGTGGCGACGCCGGATCGGCCAGAAGCCCCACTTTGATCAGGACCACGGCAAAGACCAGGAGCAGACCGCCGGGCAGGGTGAGGCGATAAAGGATCTTGAAGATCTTTGCGTTCACAGACACAGGCGCGCTCCCAGAAAGGGCTGAGCCCAGATAGGTAAACCGTTTATTTACAGCAACTTAATGACTGCCGTCTTGAGCTGGCAAATGAATATATATAGGTAGAAGCCTCGCCGGGAGAAGATATCGTTGGTTCCTTGACCTGTTGCCAGTCTCCGTTGCGCCGTTGGAGTGTCGTCTGCCGTTGTGGCCTGGCAGACCGGTCTTTGCATAGCGGCAATGGCAAAAGCGCCAGACCACGGTCCTCTATGGAATGATGTGCGCCGATTTCATCGGCCGGAAGTCAACCGCGCTTCCACCTTGCGTGCCGGACGTTCATCCATCAGCGCCGCCTTGACCGGCGGCCTGCCTATCCTTTATTCATGAAGAGGAGTGGTGGCGCAAGGAGAAAGCAAAAGCATGCCCCCGGCAAGTCCCCTCCACGAAACAGTCACGTTGCAGATCGCTGACGGCTCCAGCATGGACGCCTATGTCGCGCGCCCCGAAGGTTCATCTTCACTCCCCGGCATGATCGTTCTTCAGGAAGCTTTTGGCGTGAACTCGCACATCCGCGCCATCTGCAACCGCTTTGCCGGCGAAGGTTATGTTGCCATTGCTCCGGAATTATTTCATCGCACCGCTCCCGGCTTTCAGGGTGACTACAAGGATTTCAACGCCACCCTGCCGCACATGCGCGCCATGACAACGCAGGGCGCTGAGGCCGATCTGCAAGCAGTCTTCCACTGGCTGCAAGAACAAAAAGCCGTTCAATCGGACAACATCTGTTCCGTCGGCTACTGCATGGGCGGGCGGATTTCATTTCTCGCCAATTCCGTGCTTCCCCTGCGCGCTGCTGCTTCCTATTACGGCGGCGGAATCGCTCCCGCACTGCTTGACCGAGGCCCGCGCCTGCACGCTCCCATGTTGTTCTTCTGGGGCGGGCTCGACAAACATATTTCTCCTGAGCAGCGTAATGCGGTGATTGAGGCCTTGAGCAAAGCCGGCAAGACCTATGTCAACGTGGAGTTCTCTGACGCCGATCATGGCTTCAACTGCGATGAGCGGGGTTCCTATCAACCCCGCGCTTCGCGCCAGGCATGGGCGCTCCTGCTGGAATTTCTCAAAAGCTAGAATCAACCGGCTCCGCCGCGGCATCTGAGCAGTGGCAGTTCTCTTCCCTGGGATGGGCGATCCAAATTCCAATTTGACCTCTTCAGGCCAGGCCGAAGGCGTGCCCTTTCTGGTGCGCGCCCTGCGCCATCGCAATTACCGGCTTTTTTTCGGCGGCCAGAGCGTCTCCCTGATCGGCACATGGATGACGCGCATCGCCACCGGTTGGCTGGTGTACCGCCTGACCGGCTCTGCCATGCTTCTCGGGCTGGTCGGCTTTGCCGGCCAGCTGCCCACCTTTCTTCTGGCTCCGTTTGCCGGCGTTTGGGTGGACCGTTTGGACCGTCACCGCGTTCTGCTTGTGACGCAGGTGCTCGCCATGCTCCAGTCTTTCGCCCTGGCGGCCCTGGCGCTTTCCGGACGCATCACCCCCTGGGACATTGTGTGGCTCAACGCATTCCAGGGCGCCATCAACGCCTTTGATATGCCTGCCCGCCAGGCTTTCGTCGTGGAAATGGTGACGGACCGCGGCGACCTGAGCAATGCCATCGCGCTGAATTCTTCCATGGTTAACATGGCGCGTCTCGTCGGGCCTTCCATTGCCGGCATCATCATTGCCGCCGTCGGTGAAGGCTATTGTTTTTTGATTGACGGCATCAGTTATATCGCGGTCATCGTCTCCCTGCTGATGATGCAGCTTGTGGCCGCTGCCCCGCTCCGGCGCGGAAAGAACACTCTGGCTGACCTCAAGGAAGGTTGGCAGTACGTGGCCGGTTTCACTCCCGTGCGCGACGTCCTTTTGCTTCTTTGCGTGGCCAGCCTGATGGGTATGCCATACATGGTATTGATGCCTATCTTCGCCGGCAGCATTCTGCATGGCGGTCCTCATACTCTCGGCTTTCTTATGGGCGCTACCGGCGTAGGCGCGCTCACCGGTGCCGTAATTCTCGCCGCGCGCAAAAGTGTCCTGGGGTTGGGACGCGTGATTCCCTTGGCTGCCGCCGTCTTCGGCGCCGGGCTGATCGGCTTTGCTCTCTCACGCTGGCTCTGGCTGTCTTTTGTCCTGATGTTCATGGTCGGCCTGGGCATGATGCAGCAGATGGCCTCCAGCAACACCATCCTGCAAACCATTACTCCCGATGACAAGCGCGGGCGAGTGATGAGCTATTACACGGTGGCCATCGTGGTCATGGCGCCCTTCGGCAGCCTTTTCTCCGGATGGCTGGCTGCCCGCATCGGAGCCCCTGTGGCGCTGGCCGCCGGCGGCGCATGCTGCCTGGCCGCGGCGGGCCTCTTCACGTTGCGCCTCGGGCGGCTGCGTGAGCTCGTCCATCCCATCTATGTCCAGCTTGGAATTGTTCCTGAGATTGCTGCCGGCCTGAACTCCGCTGCGGTGCTGACCTCGGCGCCTGAAGAATGAAGAATTCTCTTTTGCGCCGCAACATGCGGCATTGCTGTCCCGGAGCGTGCGGATTCGCCGCCTCTGTCTAGCGGTAGTATCCCTGGCGCGCCTCAATGGTCACATCGCCCAGCCTGGCCCTCGCTTCGCCTGAGAGCTTGACCTTGATTGTGCAGAACTTTCCCTTGGGCTTTTGCGTGGACGGATGGTACCCGATGCTGTACCGCATTCGAATCTCGTCAATCAATGCCGCCAGTTGCTGCTGCATGTGCTTGGTGTTGGCTTCCACCACGTCTCCGCCGCTTACCAGAGCGTTCTTGTGCACTTCCCCTGGCGGGTAGAGCATGTTGTTCAGCATCGTGTTGCCTGCCGTTGAAAGCCGGTAGGAGAATTCGTCATCTGAGATGCGGCTGCGCTCCAGCAGAGTGCAGACCACAGTCCCCGTCCGGTACAGCTCCTCTATGGCCTCTTTTTCAGTGTGCAGCCGGTTCTTCCCCAGGCTGCGGCCGTATCGCGCTTTTATTTCGTCTGAAGGAAAGTTGGGAACATCATCGGTCAGCCAGATGATTACCCTTCGTCTCGAGGGGGCCGACCGTTCCAGTTGCGCCCCCGCCTGGAATATCGCTTCATTGAAAAAAGCCGCTTCGTTGCTCTCCATCCGGCTTGCTCTTTCAATGGCCGCCGCGGCCAGGCTGCGGTCGGTTGTAAAGTCCTGTATGAGATCGGCCTTTGCCGCATAGGCCATCACGGCCACTTCGTCTTGCGGCTTAAGATGGTTGAGCGATTCCAGCGCCCCGCGCGACAGGGATTTGAGCACCGGCCTCACGCTGTCCGTCAGGTCGAACAGCAGCACCACGGAAAGCGGCAACTGGTCCTGGCTGAAGGCCGTGATCTTCTGGCGGACCCCGTCTTCATAGACCTCGAAGTCGTTCTGTTTCAGGGATGGAATCGCCTGGTGCGCCTTCTTGTCCAGCACTTGCGTGTCCACCATTACCAGGCGG
>DATIWA010000081.1:0-3766 GCA_035465515.1 Candidatus Limnocylindrales bacterium
CGCGCCCGTCCAGGAGAACGCAGCGATTCGCGGCCGGATGCCGCGAAGCAGGAGCTGAGGAAATCGCAGCCGATCGTTGTGGAGCCCGCTCCAACCTCGTCGAACGAATAGGCCGCCTGGTCATGAGTGCATGTACGTTCGACGCGCCCGGCAGGCAGCGTGTTCGACTAAAATCAATCCAGCCATTTTTCGTTGATGGGCCCCAGGGAGTAGCGGCCGGCGAGTGTCTCTAATCTGCGGCCCGGCTACCGGGGATCTTCAAGTGCTCTTGCGCAACGAGCTTCGTTTCTTTGTCCTTCTGCTTGTCTTTGCCTGGACTTGCGGCGGGTTGGTGATCGCCCAGACCGGCTCGCCGGGAGCAGTGCAGCTCACAGTGACAGACCAGAACGGCCAGCCTCTGCCGGCGGTCATTGTCCTGATCGAGCAGAATGGGAAGACGATCTTTCAGGGGCGCACCACCCCCTCCGGAAATGCCGGCTTTCAACACATCGCGCCTGGCGACTACAAAGTGATAGTCCAGAAGCAGGGTTTTTATACCGCTACCGTGGACAAGGTGCAGGTGCAGGAAGGGGCAACGGTTCCCATCGAGGTCCGCCTTCAGCCGGTGCGCGAATTCAGGGAAGAAGTAGAGGTGACGGCGCAGCCCTCGCCGATTGATCCCGAACAGACCGTCAGTTCACAAGACCTGACCGCCGTAGATATCTCCAACATCCCTTATCCCACCACGCGTGATTATCGCAACGTTTTGCCCTACATCCCGGGAGTGCTGGCGGACAGCAGCGGGCAGATCCACGTTGCCGGCGCCAGCACCCAGCAAATCCAGGATTACCTGGACGGCTTTGAAGTAAGCCAGCCGGCGGGCGGCGCCCTGGCCGTGCGCTTGAACCCGGATTCCCTGCGCAAGATTGACGTGCGCAACAGCCGTTATTCGGCGCTCTTTGGAAAAGGATCCGGTGGCCTCACCGATCTGGAGGTGCAGGACGGCGATAACCACTTTCGCTTCAACGCCACGGACTTCATCCCGACATTTCAGAACGTGAAAGGCCTCCGGCTGAACAACTGGACGCCGCGGGCCTACTTCTCCGGCCCCCTGGTTCGTGACAAGGTGTGGTTCGGCGTCTCGCACGAGGGGGAAAACGATCTGAACATCATCAAAGAACTTCCAGATGGAGCGGATACCAACGCTGTATGGCGCACGGCCGACCTGGCAAGGCTGCGCATGAACCTGACACCGGGGAACGTGCTGACCGCCAGCGCGCTGGTCAACCTGCTCGATTCCGAACACAGCGGAATTTCAGCCTTTGATCCGGTTTCCGTCTCCAGCAACGTTCACACGTCGCTTTACCTGCTTACGCTGAAAGACCAGATCACCATCGCCCGAAGCACGCTACTGGAGTTTGGAGCAGGGTTCCACAGAAACAAGATCGCCTCTTTGCCCATGGGGAACGCGGACTACCTGCAAACGCCCTCCGGGCGCGAAGGAAATTTTTTTCTGACCAGCCGGAACATCTCGTCCCGCGCGCAAGGCTTCACGAATCTGTATCTCTCGCCGTGGAAATGGCTGGGGACGCACCAGTTCACGGTGGGCGGACGTCTGGACCGCGTGCTGTTTCACGGCCAAAACAGCCGGACATCCATCGATTTCCTGGACGCCACGCCGGGCACTCCCGTGCTGCTGCGTCAGATTACGTTTGTCAACGCTCCGCCATTCAGCCTGAGCACGCTGGAAGGAAGCGCTTTTCTGCAGGACCGCTGGTCAATTCGGCAGCGCGTAATCATTGAACCGGGAGCACGCTGGGACCATGACAGCTTCCTGCAGCGGGACTTTTACTCGCCACGCATCGCGGGCACGGCGCTCCTGTCACGCAAAAGCGAAACCAAGCTGTCTGCCGGGATCGGGGTCTACTTCGACCGCACGAACCTGGCCCTGGTCAGTGAGGCGTTCCAGGGTGTTCGCACAGACACCTTTGTTGTTCCGGTCGCCCGCACGACCCAAACGCAATTTCTGGTAAACGCCGCACAGCTCACCATGCCCCGCTTCGTGAACTGGAGCGCCGGCATCGAGCGCCGCCTGCCGGCCCAGATTTATGCCCGGCTGGAGGTCCTCAGCCGCCATGGCTCCAACGTCTGGGCCTTCGAGCAGCAGCCCGATGGCAGCTACATCCTGGGCACCAACAAACAGGACAAGTACGATGCGGCCCAGATCACGCTGCGCAAGGAATTCAAACGCGGGTACCCCATCATGGTGGCCTATACACGCTCGCGGGCCCGCTCCAATGAGAGCCTGGGCTTCTCTCTGGATAATTTCACCACCGGCAACCAGTTTGCCGGCCCCCTGCAATGGGACGCTCCCAACCAGGTGACGTCCTGGGGCTCTTTCCCCCTGCCTTCCTTGTGGAAGTTGGGGAGGCTTGATTTTGCTTACTCGCTGCTCTGGCACACGGGTTATCCGTTTATCACTGTGGACCAGTTCGGGCAATTGGTTTCCGGAACGGCGGCGCACCGCTTCCCTGATTTTTTTACCTTTAGTCCGGCCATCGAAAAGAAATTCAACTTTCACGGATATCGCTGGGCGGCGCGCGTGGGGCTGGAAAACGTCACCAACAGCCTGAACCCCAACGTGGTGGACAACAACGTGGATTCCCCCACCTTCCTCACTTTCTTCGGAAGCAGCCATCGGACCTTGAATGGAAGAATCCGTTTCCTGGGAAAACAGTAGCGCCCCGCACCGCTGATTCTGGGGATTCAGCAGGCATCCGTCCTGATCAACGTCTGCTAAGCCGGCGTGAATTCCGGCTCTGGAGTTGCCTCGAGCAGGGTGCGCGTATACGGGTGGGCGGGCCGGGCTGTGATTTCCTCTGTATTGCCGAGTTCCACAATCTCTCCCGCGCGCATCACGGCGATGCGGTTACTCAGGTAGCGCACTACGGGCATGGAATGGGAGATGAACAGGTACGTCAGCCCGAATTCGCGCTGAAGCTGCTTGAGAAGATTCACGATCTGAGCGCCCACACTGACATCAAGCGCGGAGATCGGTTCATCGCACACGATGAATTTTGGCCGAAGGATGAGGGCGCGGGCGATCCCGATGCGCTGACGCTGTCCCCCGGAAAATTCGTGCGGGTAACGGCGCAGGGCCGATTCGTCCAGACCCACGGCGCTCATCATTTCGGCCGCGGCCTGCTGCCGCTGTACTCTGCTCATCCGCCGTTCATGAATCAGCAGCGGTTCGGTCACGATCTCAGCGACATCCATGCGCGGATCGAGCGAGGCAAATGGGTCCTGGAAAATGATCTGGAAGTCCCGCCGCAGGCGGCGCAATTGCGCGGCAGAGGAGGCGAGCACGTCCTGGCCGTTGAACCGCACGCTGCCGGATGTTGGCTCAATGAGGCGCAGCACCATGCGTCCCAGGGTGCTCTTTCCGCAGCCCGATTCGCCCACCAGACCCAGCGTTTCGCCGGCGTGAATATCGAGCGAGACGCCGTTGACCGCGCGCATTTCTCGCTGCGGCTGCCCAAAGGCGCCTTCGGTCCGGTAAATCTTCACGAGATCGCGGATTTCAATGAGGGGCATTGCGTAATAGGACTATATAGATGAATGACTTACTCAACAATTCTAGTTCACGATTAATTGCTCTTGCCCAAGCCCCCTGCCCGAAGTACTCTAGTGCACCCCCCTGGAGGAGTTCACGATGTCAAGATTAGTTATTGCCCCGGCAGCGATGCTCTGGATGATCGTGGTATCTCTAAACGTGCTGGGGCAAACC
>DATIWA010000082.1:0-3622 GCA_035465515.1 Candidatus Limnocylindrales bacterium
CAATCTCCCAGATGCGGAGCACATCCACACCGGAAGCCAGCGAATAGAGGAATCTGCTGGAAGAAGCCCAATCCATAAAGAAAGCGGGATTGGTGGCAACGGGATTGCCGGAGGCAAAGTCAATGGAGTTGGGGTCGGAGCTGACCAGCAGGCTTACGACAAGCAAGACCGCACCCACGATTCCCGGAAGGAAAGAGTAGAACGTGACCGCCAGTGCGCTGGGGAAGGAGACTTCCGCTCCGAAGCCAAAATTGAACACCGCCATGAGGATGGCCGCCACCAATAGTCCGAAAATCAGGAAGAACACCGGGGAGAGGAAGAAGCTGACCTTGGTGATAGTGGTCTGCAGGGCAATGCCGCGCTCGCGCTGCTCCGGAGACAGCCCCTCCATGCGCCGCTGGGCCATGGGGGAGCGTTCAATGCTCTGACGCACAAGCTGCTCCATATCAAGTTTCTGCACAGCGATCCCGGCCACCATAAGTCTCAAGAGCCCTGTAACCAGCCAGGGAATAAACCAGCTTGGCTTGCGCTTTACGTCTGCAAACGTCTTGCTGGGAGCAATAAACGTATTGACCAGGCGCGCAGACTCGGAAAGCGCCGGCTGCTGCGGCGGTTCAATCACGGGGCCGGACGCGGGTAGAGGCGGCGGAGGTGTGCTCATATGACCATCCTACGTTTGACTCTTCAAAAGGTTACGCCGTCCGGGCACGGTAAGCCAGCCTTACCACTGTTGACGTTCGAAATGCTGCCAGCCGCGCGGCTGCAAAGGGCGCTCGCCGCCATTTTCGTCCAGAAGGACTATTGCTGAGCGGTAATGTTTTCGGGGGTAAACCATGCCGATCTCCGTGATGGGCACGCCGCGGAGCCGGGACGGGACGCGGGCTTTGCGGGGAGCGGTGAATAGAAGTTCGTAATCGTCGCCGCCGTGCAGAGCGAAGTTCAGATCCGCGCCCTTTGCCGTGGGAACCCGGCTGGAGTGGATGCCCGCGCACACGCCGCTCCGGTCACAAATATGGGCCAGATCAACGGAGAGGCCGTCACTGATGTCAATCATGGCCGTGGCCAGGCGGCGCTCGCGGAGCAAGCGCCCAATCTCCAGACGGGGAGCGGGGTAAAAGTGGGGATCGGCGGCGGAAGGCCGGACCTGTTTGCCGGAAAAGAGCTGCTTCAGGACGGCGCCTGACCGGCCGAGTTGTCCGGTGACAAATATGCGGTCGCCGGGGCGCGAGCCGGAACGCAGCAGGGCCCTTCCGGCGGGAACCTGGCCGGTCACAATGATGTCGGCTGTAATTTGCGGGGCGGCTGCGGTGTCGCCGCCGGCGAGCTGTACGCCGAACCGCCGGGCCAGATCAATGAGGCCTTTCAGGAAATCGTCAGCCCAGCGTTGCGGCAGGCGGGCGGGTAAGCCCAGGGACAGGAAGCAGGCCAACGCCTCTCCGCCCATGGCGGCTATATCGCTCAGTCCGCGGGCCAGACAGCGATGGCCCACGCTGCGGGCGGGATGCCATTCCCGCCGGAAGTGAACGTTCTCTATGCAGAGGTCCGTGGTAATCAGAAGCTCATGGCCCCGGGCGATCCGCAGGACAGCGCAGTCGTCGCCGATGCCCTGAATGACCGCACGGTTCCGGCTGCGGTTGGCGGCGTGCCGGATGCCCTCAATCAACTCTCGCTCAGCTTTGATCAAAGCTCCTTAACTATATCGAAGAAAAGGGCTTAAGTCTCTATTCCTGCGTCGCCAGCAAGCTGCTTGGGAATCCTGCAGGCCGGGGTTTAGCAATTTGCCTGGGACGGGTCGCCGGTGCGCCATCTAAGGGAAGCCCCTAATTCCAAAGGTCAAGGGATGGATGTGCACCCTGCACGGATGCCTCGGCAACCTTCGTCACCGCATGTGAGGCTTCAGGGTAATTGACAGAGAGAGAAACCCCTTGTTAAGGTTACGAAGCCCAAAACACCTCAGATTCCGGCAATCCCCCGCCAGGAGTGGCGACGCTGGACGAAGCAGTAACTGACAGAAAAGAATCGCTGAGTTTTATCTTATTGGCGCTCTGACGCGCACGAGTTGCAGAGAATTCATTTTCGGAGTGATCTGTTTTGCGGAAGCGTTTTTACATCATGCTGGTGGCGAGGAACCCGGAAGGCGACCTCCTGAAGATTCCGGTCCCGCTGCACTATGCTTACGTCTTTATAGCCGGCGCGCTGATTGGCATGCTGACCATCGCGGGCATGGCCGGGTCTTATACGCGGATGCTGGTAAAGGCGCAACACTATAACCAGTTGCGCAACGAAAAAGAGGCCCTGCGGTATCAATATTCACAGCTGGAGCAGATTGCCCAGGAAAACGAGATGCAGGCGCAATCGCTCAGCTCTCTGGCGGGCGAAGTATCGTCCCTCTATGGTCTTAAGCCGGACCCGGCGTTCGAGGACGATGATCCGGCTTCGGCCTCTCTGCAGCAGTTTTATGCCCTGCGCATGACGGCCATGACCGGGGCGGCTTCGGTGGGCATCGGCATGGGCGACCTGCAACAGGCGAGCACGCGCGATTGGCTGCGCCTGGCGGCGGCGCCGACTCTCTGGCCAGTCCAGGGACGCATCACGGGTTCGTTCGGCGAGCGTATTGATCCCTTCAGCGGTGAAGGCGCATTCCACCGCGGCGTGGATATTTCCAGCGACATCGGCACCCGCATCATCGCGCCGGCGGACGGCATCGTGCGCTTCTCCGACCTGATGAACGGCTACGGCCGCACGGTGCTGCTTGACCACGGAAACGGCATCAGCACGCTGTACGGGCACATGTCGGCTTTTGCGGTGAGCCCGGGCCAGCTGGTGCATCGCGGCGATACGATCGGTTACGTGGGCGAGAGCGGACGCGCGACCGGGCCGCACTTGCACTATGAAGTGAGGATCTTCAATACCCCGGTGAACCCGCACAAGTACCTGCGCTTTACGTTTACCCAGCAGGTGGCGTCAGGGGCACCCTAACCGCGACGTTTGTGGCGCTTGCGCTGCGGCTTTGGGGTGGGAGCCGGCGTAGGGCTTGGGGCCGCAATCCCGGATTGGGCATCGGAAACCAGTTTTTTCAGAAACCTTTGTGAAAGCGTGGCAGTGAAAACTGCCACGTTTTTATTTTGCTGCGCCTGGATGCTGTCAATGGCGGACTTCACGTCGGGGTCGCTGCCCCGGGCGCCGACCGACTGCGACACGGCACGATACATGGAGAGAAAATTGCCGGCCGAGTCCACCACCCGCTTTGCGTCATCCCCGGTAGGCGCGATTACGTCAGCCCGCAGCAGCAGATCTCCCTTGAAGCGGAGGGAAGCCACCACGACTGTGTTCTCCAGGAAATCAAAGCTCCAGCCGTTGGGAAGCTGAGGGCTGCGGGAGTCGCCGGGAATGCGGCTGATCATCCAGCCGAGGCTGGCCAGAGGGACCCGCCGATAATAGCTCTGCTCCAGGGACGGGCCGTCCGCCGGGCTGAGCGAGCCGTCAATGATTTCGTGCATGGGGTCCGATGAGGCCATGTTGGTGACGGCGACGCGGTTCGCATCAAGAATCGAGACGCGGACAGAGTGGCCTTCATGCAGGACCAGGTAAATCATGTGATCGCGATAACGGTCACGCTGCG
>DATIWA010000083.1:0-3128 GCA_035465515.1 Candidatus Limnocylindrales bacterium
GTCCGACCCCGCGAAACTCCGGCAGCGCGACGAAGAAATCGCGGCTTTCAAGAAGGCCCATGCGCACGCCGACGGCAGTCCCGTCACCTATGACGAGTATGCGCCGCTTGAAAAGAAGTGGGCCGCACAGTTTCCTCGCCCCCCGCTCAATTCGCTCATTGATCACATTGACCACATCGCCAAAGTGGCCGGCATTGACCACGTGGGACTGGGATCGGACTTCGATGGCGTGACCTCTCTGCCCCAGGGCATCGATTCTGTGGCTGATCTTCCCAGGATCACTGAAGCGCTGCTGCAACGCGGCTACAATCGCGAAGACATTGACAAGGTCCTGGGCGGCAATTTTCTGCGCGTGATGCGCCAGGTTGAGGCCACGGCCCGCCGTCTCCAGGCTGAGGGCGGCGCATCCGGCGCGCTCACGCTGGATGACATTCTGCTCAAGCTCGGAAACAGGGTGAGTACGCCTTATCTGCTGAAACTGATCAACCAGTATGGCGTGAATTTTGACCTTACGCCGGAACGTCGCGCCCGTCTCAAGGCCGAAAACGCCAGTGACCCTGTGCTGGACGCCATTGCCCGCAGCAAGAGGAAGTAACCCGGGCCGCTTTACTTCTTTCCGCTATGGATTTTTAATAGTTCGTTACCCTTACTCAGGAGAGACGAATGGCGCACCGAATTGGAACAGTTCTGCTTTGCTTCAGCCTGGCATGTTTCGGCCAGACCACGTCAAAATCGGCCAAGCCGAAGGGCAGCAAGCCCGCACAAAAGGCGGCCCCCGCCCCTTCCGGCCCGCCGACCGCCGTCTTTCATACCTCCGCCGGCGAATTGAAGTGTGAACTCTTCCCCGATAAGGCCCCGAAAACAGTTGAAAATTTTGTGGGACTCGCCACCGGCAAGAAGGACTGGACCAATCCCGCGACCGGAAAGGTAGAGCACGGCAAGCCGCTCTACAACGGCACTATTTTCCATCGCGTAATCCCCAGCTTTATGATCCAGGGTGGTGATCCTCTGGGACAAGGCATCGGCGGACCAGGCTACAAATTTGAGGATGAATTCGACCCCAGCCTCTCGTTTGACCGTCCGGGCCGGCTCGCCATGGCCAATTCAGGGCCGAATACGAACGGCTCGCAATTCTTTATCACCGATGTGCCCACACCCTGGCTTACCGGCCGCCACACCATCTTCGGACAGTGTGACGACAGCTCTGTTGTGCTGGTGAAAAAGATCGAAGATATGCCCTGCCAGGGCGGGATGCACTGCGACGCCCGCAACAGCCGCCTGCAAAACCCGGTGAAGATAGAGCACATCGAAATCTTGAACATGCCGGGTGCAGCGCCGAAAAAGGAGTCTGGCGCAAAAAAGCATGCTTCCTCCAAATCCGCAGCCACGCATCATTCATAAGAAAGGAACTCATGAGCCGCCAGCCGGGAACTTACGCAACGTTATCCACCAGTGAGGGCAAGATCGTCTGCCGCCTCTTTGAAAAAGAGGCGCCTGTCACCACCAAGAACTTCACCGACCTCGCCGAGGGCAAGCGCAGTTGGAAGGACAACATCAGCGGCAAAGGCGGTGACGGTCCGCTCTATAACGGGACGGTCTTTCATCGCGTCATCCCCGATTTCATGATTCAGGGCGGAGACCCCAGCGGCACCGGCATGGGCGGCCCCGGCTATAAGTTCCAGGATGAAACCAAGGGCTCCCCGCACATGTTCGACAAGGCGGGCAAACTGGCCATGGCCAACGCCGGTCCCAATACCAACGGGTCGCAGTTCTTCATCACCGTTGCCCCCACACCGTGGCTCACCGGAAACCACACGATCTTTGGTGAGGTCGTGGAAGGCCAGGACGTGGCGAACAAAATCTCGCAGGTCAAACGCGGTCCGCAGGACAAGCCCGTGAAGCCGGTGGTGATTGAATCAGTCACCATCGAACGGGTAGCGTAAGGAGGATTCGCCGCCATGGAGCCGATCAAGATCGTAATCTTTGTGGCGGCATTTCTGCTTCTGGTCCTGCTCGGCCGGATCATATCCTCCGGGCAGGAATCCCAGGTCCCATTTCCGCATGAACCTGAAACGCCCATGCCCGCCGGCGGGCAGGAAATCGGCTCCACTCGGGCCGGCACTGATGACGATGAGGAATATCAAGGCCCAGGTCCGCCCGCCAAGACCGGAGCGGAGTTGGGTTTCCCCATTACCCTTCCCCCCGTGGTGCGCGACAGCCTGGGGAAATACAACCGGCCGCATTTACTGGATTACTACTTTGCAAAAATCGATATGGTGCGCGGCCCCGCCGATCCCGCCTGCTTTTGCGACCAGTTCTTTCTCAGGATCCAGTACCCTGACGACCAGAACGAGTGGACCTACGAGTACACGGTTGCCACGCCGTCCGGCCTGCGCCGGGTCATGGAAACAGAGCGGTTCGCCTCGCTTTACTTTGACACACCCGTGGTGATTGTGGACCGATGGGACCTTCCCGTGGTCCTGCGCACGGTGACGGACGAACTCTTCAAGAATTACCAGACCGCGCACAACCAGACAGAGTCCGATACAACCCTGGAAGAAAGCGGCGGTTGAGGCGCGGCTTCAGGAGCGGCTGTCGAGCTTCTGCCGCAGGGCCAGCGCCAGCGAGTCAAGCCGAAAAGGTTTTTGCAGCAGGGTGTAGGTGACCGGCAGCTTCGATCGGATCTCATCGTCGCCGTAAGCTGAGACAAAAATGACCGGCAGCGTGTTGTTCTCCCTCCAGATTTCCCGGGCCATTTCAGCGCCGTTCATCTGGGGCATGATCAAGTCGCTCACCACCAGGCCAATGTCGCTGCTCTTCTGGTGGTAGAGGGCAAGCGCATCGCGTCCATTCGCCGCCTGAAGCACGGAATAGCCAAGGCCTTCCAGGAATTCGGCAATCGCCTGGCGCGCTGCGGTTTCATCTTCCGCGACCAGAATTGTTTCGTGCCCTCCCGGCAGTTCAGCGCGGCGGTCGCGGTTTTCCTCCGCTCCCGGCGCCTGATGCAGAGGCAGCAGGATCTGAAAGCTGGTGCCCCGCCCGGCCTCGCTCCACAAATCAATTTCACCCTGGTTCTGTTTCACAATGCCGTACACTGTCGCCAGACCCAGCCCCGTCCCCTTTCCCAT
>DATIWA010000084.1:0-5703 GCA_035465515.1 Candidatus Limnocylindrales bacterium
ATCTTCTTGGCCGTATGCTTGATGACGTTTTCGCCGAGGGTCACCTGTCCGTCGGCGGCCATCACAACCTGACCGTTGCGGCGCACGCAGAGTACGGTTGTGGACCTGATTCTGGGCTGAGCTTCTGTGGGCTGTACTGACTTATTTAATGCCATGAGGACAATTTCTTATTATACAGGCCGGTTCGCCCGGGCGTGGCGCCGCGGCTCCCTCTGAGCGAGGCAACCGGAGTCTGATACATTTTCAGCATGAGCAGAAAAGAACTGCCTGCCGGCCTCCGCGGAGAGGCGGAGATCACGGTGACACACGAACAAACGTTGAACCACCACAACCCTGAGCTGCCGCCGATTTTTTCCACTCCGCACATGATCGGCATCATGGAATGGGCGGCGGCGAATGCCATGAAACCCTATTGTGATGAGGGCGAGATCAGCGTGGGAACGGCCATCAATATCGAGCACCGCGCGCCCACCGGCATTGGACAGCACGTCAAGGCGCAAGCTGAGCTGGAATCCAGCAACGGACGCTTCTACGTGTTCCGCGTGAGCGCGCATAACGGCGTGGAGGAAATCGGCCGTGGCACGGTGACGCGGGCCTTTGTGAACCCGGCGAAGACGGCGGAACGGCGCGCCAAGAGCAACGCATGATCCGGGCTTTCCGGGGTCCTGCAGGAATTTTCCCGCTTAGCGTGGAATGAGAAACTGTGACTCTCCCTTTCCAACTTGCAGCCCAGGCGGGGCCGGCGCGGCTCGGTCACATGGAGACGGCTCATGGCGCCGTGGAAACTCCAGCGTTCATGCCGGTGGGGACCGCGGGGTCGGTGAAGGCCGTTCCCCAGGACATCCTGGAAGAGTTGGGCGCGCAGATTATCCTCGGTAATACCTATCATCTATACCTGCGGCCCGGGCATGAGCTGGTCCGCAGCCTGGGCGGCCTGCACCGATTCATGAGCTGGAGCCGCGCCATTCTGACGGATTCCGGCGGCTTCCAGGTCTTCAGCCTGAGCGACCTCCGCCGGATCACCGAAGAAGGAGTGACCTTCCGCTCGCACCTGGACGGCTCATCTCATCTTTTTACCCCGGAACGTTCCATGGAAATCCAGATCGCCCTTGGGGGCGACGTCATCATGGCGTTCGACGAATGCACGGAACATCCCGCTGACCGCAGTCGCAGCCGCGATTCCATGGAAATGACTTTGCGCTGGGCCAAACGCAGCAAGCAATACTTTGAGGCCCATCAAGATGAGGTGCCCTGGGCTGATGCCTGCGATGGCCGGCGCCAGGCCCTGTTCGGCATTGTCCAGGGCGGAATGTATCCCGATCTGCGGCGGGAATCGGCGGAACGGACGGTGGAGCTGGATTTTCCGGGTTACGCCATTGGCGGCCTGAGTGTCGGCGAACCGCGAGAGCAGACCATGGAGATGATCGCCGCGGCGCTGGAGGTATTGCCCCGGGACAAGCCGCGCTACGTGATGGGAGTGGGCTATCCCGATGAGATTGTCCGCTATGCCGCCATGGGCGTGGACATGATGGATTGTGTGCTGCCCACCCGCGCTGCCCGCCACGGGCTGCTGTTCACGTCCGAAGGCCGGATGAACATCAAGAACACGCGCTACGCCCAGGACCAGGCGCCGCCGGACAGTCAATGCAAATGCCGGGTGTGCCGCCGCTATACACGGGCGTATTTACGACATCTGTTTGTGGCCGGGGAACCCCTGGCGGCGGTGCTCAATACCATTCACAATCTGGCGTTCTACCTTGACACCATGCGCTCTGTACGTCATGCTATAAAGCTTGGGGATCTCTCAGGAATTGTCTCTGGAAATGTGTCCATGGCCTGAGCTCCCCTGATTCAGGCGCCAGAAAACCTCCGTATTACTCCGGCACAAGCAGGTCCGGTGCCAGGAGGCCAGGGCGGTATTCATCAGCGGTTAATTTGGCTCTCCCTCCGTGGAGAGAGTGTGTTTCAAGCTGAGGCGGCAAGATCACCAACATGACTTATAGCGCGACAACTTTAATTCTGATGCAAGCCGGTGGCGGCCAGCCGGGCGGAATGATGTGGCTGCTGCCCATGTTGTTCATCTTTGCCATCTTCTATCTGTTGCTGATTCTTCCCCAGCAGCGGCGGCAGAAGCGCTGGCAGCAGATGATCAATGATTTGAAAACGGGTGACCGCGTAACCACGGGAGGCGGCATCCGGGGCATCATCATCGCCGTAAAGGACGATGCGCTGCACCTGCGGGTTCCGCCTGACAACCTGCGGATGGAAATCGCAAAATCCTCCGTGGTCGCGGTCACGCGTGAAGACGAACCCAAGAAATCCTGACGAAGTGAAGTTCATATGCAGAAGAACCTACTCGCAAAAACCGGACTCATCATCGCTGTTCTATTGATTTTCGTGTACGGCATCTTTGGGATTCCGAACAGCTTCAGCGGCGACGGGCTGAAAGAAGCCGTGCTCAACCGGATCCACCTGGGTCTGGACCTGAAGGGCGGCACCCACCTGATCCTGCAAGTCATGGTCGATGACGCGGTAAAAGCCGAAACCGACCACGTTGTTGAGCAGCTCAAGGAAGATTTGCAGAAAGACAAGATCACCTATGCCGATATCAGCAACCCGCGTCCTGACCAGGTGGTGATCAAAGGCATACCTCTGGACTCGGTTTCACAGTTCCGCGGCGAAATAACCGACCGCTACAAGGACTATGAGCTGACGGGTGGCGCTGAGAACAGCTGGATCCTCACGATGAAGCCCACCGTCGTGAATGACCTGAAGACCCGGACCGTGGAGCAGTCCATTGAAGCGATCCGCACCCGCGTGGACAGCCTGGGCGTAAGCGAGCCGGTCATCCAGGAAAATGGCATGGGGAACAACCAGATTCTGGTGCAACTCCCCGGAGTGGACGATCCCGGCCGTGTCAAGGACATCATTCAATCCACCGCCCGCCTGGACATTCACCAGGTGTTCAACGGCGGCAAGCCTTATCCCAACGAGCAGGCCGCGCTGGAAGCCAACAACAACATGCTGCCGCCGGGCCGCATGCTGCTGCATGGCACCGGCAGCCTCGGGGCGGAGGGCAGCCCGGACCAGGTTTATATGGTGTCCCGCATTCCGGTTGTCGGCGGAACGGACATCCGTACTGCCGAGCCCGGTACCGACGAGCAGGGACGACCTGACGTGGTGTTCCACCTGACGGCGGCCGCCGGCAATAAATTTTCCACCTTCACCTCCGCGCACAACGAAACCACCTCTGATCCCGACCACTATCTGGCGGTGGTGCTGGACAACAAGATCCGCGAAGTCGCCTCCATCAAAACCGAGATTCGCGACACCGGCAACATCACCGGCGGATTCACCGAGCAGAGCGCGAAAGACCTGGCCATGCTGCTGCGGTCCGGGGCCCTGCCCGCCAGCCTGCACTACCTCACCGAACGCACCGTTGGGCCTTCCCTGGGCGCCGACTCCATCAAGGACGGTGTCCGCGCGGCCATAGCGGGTCTGGTGGCCGTGCTGATCTTTATGCTGGTGTATTACAAGGGCGCGGGAATCAATGCCGATCTGGCGCTGATTTTGAACCTGGTTATTCTGCTGGGTTTCATGGGCTTTTCCAGTTCGGTGCTGACCTTGCCCGGCATTGCCGGCGTGATCCTTACGGTTGGTATGGGTGTGGACTCCAACGTCCTGATTTTTGAGAGGATCCGCGAGGAATTACGCAATAACAAGGCGCCGGCGGCAGCCGTAGATCAGGGCTTCGCCCACGCCTGGACCACGATTCTGGACACACACGTCACCACCATTGTTTCGGCCATCATTCTGTTCTTCGTGGGGTCCGGACCGGTGAGAGGTTTTGCCGTGACTCTGACATTCGGTTTGCTGGCCAACCTGTTTACCGCTGTCTACGTTTCCCGCGTGATCTTCGATGCAATCCTGAGCCGTAAACAGCGGGGAGAAGCGCTGAGCATCTAGTCTAAAGGGTTGATAAAGTGGAATTTTTTCGCAATACAAACATCGATTTCCTCGGCAAGAAGTGGTATTTCCTCAGCTTTTCGCTGATCTTCAGCATTGCCGGCGTTCTTTCCATGATGTTCTGGCATGGAATTCCCCTGGGCGTGGATTTCCGTGGTGGAACGCTGGTGTACGTGAAGTTCGCGGACGCTCCCAACGACGCGCAGATCCGCGCCTCTCTTGACCATGCGGGCCTGCATACCGCGCGCATTCAGCGCTACGGCGAGCCGGGCAGCAACGAAGTGGTCATCGCGCTGGACGAAAAAGAAACCAGTGAAGCCAATTTGTCGCGCGGTAAAAACCAGATCATTGCGGCCCTGGAGACGAATCCTCCGCAGGGCAAGCAGGACATCAACAACAGCGACAAAGTCGGCTTTGCCGCTGTGCGCGACGCTCTGGCCACCCGCGACCCGCTGCGTGCCGCGCCGGCGGAATACGACCGGATTGCTCGCGAGGTGCTGGATGCCCGCGATAAGCAGCACGGCGGCGTTCTCAAGACCCTGGATGAACTGAAAGGCGTGGTCCCCGATGCGGCGCTGGATTCCCTGAAGCAGGACTTCTATACCAGCAACTTCGGTGTGCGAAGCGCGGATATTGTGGGCCCCCAGGTGGGCGAACAGCTTAAGAAACAGGCGCGATTGGCGGTGATCTTTTCGCTGATCGGAATGCTGGTTTACCTATGGTTCCGCTTTGAGCTGATTTATGGCGTGGCGGCCGTGGTGGCGGTCTTTCACGATACTTTGATCACCATAGGCGCATTCTCCTTGACGAATAAGGAGATAACCCTTACTGTTATCGCCGCGATTCTCACCCTGGTCGGCTACTCGATGAACGACACCATCGTGGTGTTCGACCGGATCCGTGAGAACGTGAAGTTGCTGCGGCGCGAAAGCCTTGCCGAGATCGTAAATCGAAGCATCAACCAGACTTTGAGCCGGACGATCCTGACCTCCGGGCTCACGTTTCTGACGGTGCTTTCTTTGTACCTGTTTGGAGGAGAAGTGCTCTCAGGGTTCTCCTTTGCCCTGGTTATCGGCATCCTAATTGGTACATATTCGTCGATCGCGGTGGCCGCACCTATGCTTGTGGCGTACCAGGATTGGCGTACCAGCCGCTCTGGAAGCAGAACAGTCCCAATGGCAGCCCAGACGGGAAAGGGACCTGCAACCCCTGGAAAAGGCAAGGTTCGCGCAAAAGTTTAATTGGGGTTCCCGATTTGGGAGCAAAACAGGCAGCCCCGGTGTCCAATGTAGTTGAAGAGTCCCCTAGGATTGGAGAGCAGGGATGTTTGAAGACAGCTTAATGGAATCCGGCGGCAAACTCCGGACCAACCAGAAATACACCACGACCCTTTCGTTCATTATTGAAGCGATTTTGGTGGGATTCCTGATTCTGCTGCCGCTATTGATCACAGAAGCGTTGCCGCTGCACCAGTTGAACTCTTTCCTGGTAGCGCCTCCGCCACCGCCGCCTCCGCCTCCACCTCCGGCTGCCCAGCCAATCCAGAAAGTCCAACGGGTCAGCGAAGTTGTTAATGGCGAGCTGCGCACACCCAGCAAGATCCCCAAAGTGGTGAAGATGATTAAGGAAGAAGAGGCCCCGCCTCCCTCCGCTGGCGTGCTTGGCGGCGTGGTGGGCGGAGTACCTGGAGGCCAGGTGGGCGGCGTGATGGGAAGCATTATCGGTTCGAGCGCGCCT
>DATIWA010000085.1:0-6851 GCA_035465515.1 Candidatus Limnocylindrales bacterium
TATGGAACGTCATTTCATAGGTTGAGTAGCTGCCGTATCCCGCGCCGGGATACCAGCTGTCGCGCGCGTTGGGCACGGCATCATAATTGCCCCCTCCCTCGTCCACGACCGCGTCTCTGCCCCGGTACTTGATCTTCAGGGTAAATGTCTGCCCTTTCTTTGCTTCTTCGCCGAGAATCACGGCGAAATCGGCGTCCTGCTGTTTGTCTTCCTGGACAAACGACAACGGCGCTCCGTCCTCTGTGGTCACCGACTCCACCCGCAAGGTGGGAAAAAGATTAAATGCCAATACCCGGATTCCGTCCTTCCGCGCAGTGATGGTAGTTTCGGCGGCGCCGGTCAGCAGTCCACTTTTGTCAATGGCGACGTCCAGTTTTTGCTTTGGGATTGTGAAAGGGGTGTTTTGTTCGTCGCTATTGGCCGTCCCCGCAACGTACTCGCGCGAGTAGTGGAACGCGGCCCACACGCCGTAGTGTTTGTCGTCCCACGTGCTCAGAGCAACTTCCTCGGGCGCCCAGGAAAACTTTGCCTGCACTTTCACCAGATTTGGCCCCTGCGGCAGGGGGCTGGGATCGTAGGTCGCGACGCCACGCGGATCAATGTCATAGATCATCTTTGAGCTGTACTTTTTGCCCTTGATGAACGCAATGAACTTGCCGCCGCGCTGCGAGCTCAGGACGTCCTCCAGCAGCCGCGCCGAGAGGTTCTCTCTGAGAGTTTTGCGCAGTTGCTCCTGCACCTCCGCCAGCAACCCGGGCGCGTCACCGGCCGCCTGCGAGACGCCAGAGAGTGCGGCTTTTCTGATTTCTTCTTCGGTGCCGTCGCTGAAGCGAAAGACGGCTTCGCTGAACTGTTCCTCAAAGGGCTGCCCCCTGGTGAGAATGGCCAGGTTCCTGCGCTCGACTTCGATGGGAGGCTTCAATACAAAACTCGCGTCGCCCGTAAATACAGCGCCCGTTATCTTGCCGTTTACCGGTTCCAGTAACGAGAAGACCCCGCTGTGAAAAACAAAAGTTCCAGCGTCGCGCTTCAGGGTGAACTCCTTTACATGCACGCTCTCAGGCCCGATTTTGATATTGCGCAATTTGACATAGGTGGGGTCATTGTTCGCGCGCGCCCCTGGGTCGCCGCCCTGGACCGGCAAAGCAGCACTCAGAGAGCCGGATAGCAGCACCAGCAGAATCACCGCGATGGTAGTACGTGACATCAGCATCCTCCCGCTAGAACATCCAGAGAAGCTGGTACATTAGCGCAAAACTATTCCCGGCTCAATCGGGTAAATTTGAAAGGTGAAGGCCCGGCCAGAGTAGCGAAGCCCATCTGCCCGAGGGCGTCCCAGGGTCGGGGGTTACTCTCTGCACAACGGTAATGTTGCGGCAGCGGACTCCAATGTGCGACATTATCGGTTCGCCCCATTTCCGAAAAAGTGGCCTTCGCACCGGCGCGGGCCGGTAACAGGTGATTCATGGCAAAAAAGACGCAGGAACGCACATACGACGAGGCCGTTAACTGGCTTCGTGAACATCAATTCGACATCCTGGAGGCGCCCGGCACGCAGAACCGCATCTTCCTGAAAAAGATGAACTGCTCCGCGGCAATCGAGAAGGCTTCCGGCGATGGCGTGCGTCTGTTTGCCAAACCGGGCTACCTGATCGGCGGCGAAATCTCCCGCCTCATTGACAAGGGCTATCAGAAGTTTCTCAAAACCACCAAGACTGAGGTGCCTGCCACAGCCGACCACCTCAAGGCCCTGCATACCTTCTCTGAAGAACTGCGCGAGGCCCTGGGCGACGTAAGCTTGTACAACGAGTCCCTGGGCAGCGTAAGTGACCGCTATGTTTACGATCGAGTCAAGGACCGTGACCTGCCTGAAACTCAGAGGCCCAAGCGCGCATGGGAAGGCAAGAAAGTAGCTCAACCTAAACGGGCCTGATGCTCCGGATCCACCGGAACCGCGAAAATTCCACGCCAGAGGCTTCTTCCCAAAGTAGAGAGCTGTTTTGACATTTCTATAGGAAGCACCTAGACTGCTACTCCCGGCCAGGATAGCAGTCTATAGTCCTTGGCACGAAGGAGAAAAAGATCGCATGTTCCGGAATATTGTTCGCCTCCTCACCGTCTTCACCCTGTTTTCCTTGTTCGTCGCCACCGGCTTTGCCCAGGCTGCCGGTTCAACCCAGAGTGGTCCTGCCGCCAAAAAGAGCATGAAGAAAGGCGCTACCACCCCGAAAAGCAAGCAGGTGGACATCAACTCTGCGACCAAGGAACAGTTGACGGCCGTGGGCCTTGACGATGCAACATCCCAGAAAATCATTGACAGCCGCCCGTACAAAACCAAGCGCGACCTGGAAACCAAGAAGATCCTCACCAAGGAGCAGTATGCCCAGGTGAAGGACAAGCTGGTGGCGCACGGCGGCAGGGCTTCTCATAAGGGCGGCAAGAAAGCCAGCGGGACAGGGAAATAAGCTGGTCTTTCAGTTTTCACGGGCGCTCTTTGCGGAGCGCCTTTTCTTTGTTTCCGGCCGCGCCCGCTCTTCCCACTGCACGCTGAAGATGGTCACCGGTTCGGAACGTCCTTTGACCCGCAGAGCGGGAAGCTTGCGCAGGCGGTAGGCAGATTCAAGGTCGGCAGCGGTGGCCGCCGAAATCAGGATCTGGCCGCCCGCGGCGCTGCTCATCAGCCTAGACGCGGTGTTCACAGCGTCGCCTACAACGGTATAGTCCAGCCGCCGGGGTGAGCCGATATTGCCCGCCGTGACAATACCGGTATTGATCCCGATTCCCACCTTGAGTTCCGGCCAATGCCGGGCGGCGGCATCGCGATTCATTTCTAGAATCAGGCGCTGAATCTGGATCGCCGACCGGACCGCGTTCGAGGCATCATTCCCTTTCGAAATGGGCGCTCCAAACACGGCCATCACGGCATCACCGATGTATTTATCAACCATGCCGTCAAAATCGAAAATCACATCCGTGACGCGGGTGAAGAACTCGTTCAGGACCTCCACAACGCGCCCCGGATCCATACCTTCGCTTAGCGGAGTGAATCCTCGAATATCGGCAAACATGATGCTGACTTTCTGGTTCGTGCCGCCCAGCCGGATATCAGGGTTTTCCGCCACCATTTCGGCGACTTCCGGGGCAAGAAAACGCTCCAGCGCGGAGCGTTGGGCCGCTTGCTCGGCAATCTTGCGGTGCGCCACAGCGTTATCGATGGCCGCCCCGGCCTGTGCCGCTACCAGGGCAAAGACATTCAATTCTTCCTGCGTGAAGATGCCGGCCTTTTCCATGTTGTCCACGTAGACCACTCCGAAAAGCCGGTTCGTGCCCAGCAGGGGTGCGCACATGGCGGAGCGCAGGCCGGAAATCTTCAGGCTCTCACTTCCGCTGAAGCGTTCGTCGGCGTTCAGGTCGTCAATCAGGATCGGCTGTCTTTCTTTTCGCACAGTATCCAGCACGCTCTTGCTCAGGATGAACTGCGTCTGCCGGGCTGAGTTTTCCGGATTGCGGTACAGCACGTCGCTTTGCCGGACCACCTCCCCGGCTTCGTCGAACAGCATGACGAACCCGCGTTCCACGCCTTCGATCAGGGAGGCCAGGCTGATCACCTGCCGGCTGATATCGTCCAGCGAAAGTTTGGAACTGAGGGCCTTGCCGGCTTCATACAGGACGGTGAGAAGGTAGTTTTCCCGCTCCAGCTTTCTGGCCCTTGAGGCGAGGTCGGCTACTGCGTCGTAATCAAACTGGGAATTGCGCGCCAGGGGCACCTGACCGGTGCGCCCGTGCATGATGTGGTTGAGCGTGGAAGGCCACTCCGCGCGGCGTACCTGGATACCCTGTTCGTCCACGTCTTCGAGTCGCAGTTCGTATTGCCCAACGTGCAGCAGATCGCCATGCTGGAGCTGTGCTTCCTGTTCGATTTTCTGCCCGTTCAGGATGACACCGTTGGTGCTGCCGCGGTCGGCAATGATGACGGAATGGTTTTCTGCCTTGATGACGGCATGAAAGCGGCTGACGCTGGAGTCGTTAAGTACCAGGTCATTTCCGTTGCCGCGACCGACCGTGGTGACGGGCTTGGAAAGCTCCAGTACACCTTTTTTACCGTCGGGAGAAGAGATGATGAGACGGGCCATAGGACCAGGCGCGCAGCTTCACTGCTTCTCTAGTATCTCATCCAGATTGATGATCTTGCCTTGCTGAACCTTGATATTTCGGTGCACGTCCTTGTAGCCATCCATACGCAGAACTATCGTGTAAACGCCGGGTTCAGCCGGCCAGCGGGCATTGGTTTTCCTGGGGGCCACACGCCCATCCACGATAATGGTTGCGCCTTCCGGATCGGTGCGAATGTGCACCAGTCCCTTGCCTTCCGGCACCGTATCGGCGCCGAAGATCCGGCGCAAGAAGGTGTTGTTGGAGCCGGTTTCAGATTGCGTAACGCTCAGCAGCACCGGAGAGAAGCTCATGGTTTGCCCTTCGCTCAGCGTCTCGTCCGCCGTGGCATCCTTAAAACCGGCCTTGCGGACCACCACACGATGAATTCCCTTCTCAACGGTGAGCTGGGCCGGCGTGGTCATTCTTGTGTCCTTGCCGTCAAGCCATATATTTGCTCCCGCCGGATTGCTGGTAATCACCAGGGTGGAAACCGCCGGGCTCAATTCCGCGGAGACAGGAATGCTCTTGCCCGCGAAAGACTGTACCGCAGTAGCCTTCTGAAGGTAGCCGGACTTGGTGAAAACAACGGTGTGATATCCCGCGGCCAGGTGTGACGCCGTAAAAGGCGTGACCCAGTTGGGCTCGCTCCAGCCGTCAATCTCCACCTTCGCGCCATAGGGTTTGGAGCTGAACGCCAGCTCACTTTGCTGGTTGTAAACCTGGTTGGGAGAGCTGGTCGCTTTTTGGATCTTGACGAGGTTCAGGTCACGGGAAGATGCGGCAGGCTTTGGCCTGTTCCGGACAAATTTTATTGTGGTGTCGCGAGCGATGAGGTGATCGCCCGCTGGCTTTATGGCGACGGGAACCGCTTCCGGGGCTCCCAGGGCCGCTTGCCGCTTGGCCGGCGGCTGCTGCGCGTCTTTGACGTCCCCGGTGTCTTTGGCCTTTGCCGCTGCCTCAAGCTCCCGCATCTTTACCCGGGTGCGGTAATAGGCATAGCCGCCCATGCTGGAACCCAGCAGAACGACGGCCGCGATCACCGCAACGATCACGTTTTTGCGGCTTGGATTCACCCTGATGGCCGGCCGCCGGAACGGAACCGGAACTCTAACCGGTGACGGCTCAGGCTTGCGGACGGTTGCGCCCGCGACGATCTTCACGGGCAGCACCACGGTCTTTTCATGGGCCTGCTGCCCTGGGGCTGTTGCAGACATGGCCGGCAATACCGAAGTGGCGTTCATCGGGGCGCCGGAGACTTTGAAGTTTTCAAGATCGTGCACCAGGTCCGCTCCCGTCTGGTAACGCTCCTCAGGCGACTTGGCCAGGGCCCTGGTAACAATGGAACTCAGCCCGGGATGGACGGTGACGTCAAGATCGTGCGGGGCGATCGGGTTCTCATTCACGATCTTGTAAATGATCGTGGTGACGTTCTGGCCGACGAAAGGCTTTTCGCCGGTGAGCATCTCGTACAGGATTACGCCGAAGCTGAACAGGTCTGAGCGTCCGTCCAGCGGTCTGCCCTTTACCTGTTCGGGAGACATGTAGTTGGGCGTGCCAAGCACCTGTCCCGTGCTGGTCATGCTGCCTCCGGCCTTGGCGATGCCGAAATCCATGATCTTCACCGTGCCGTTCGCCGTGATCATGATGTTGGCCGGCTTTACGTCGCGATGTACGATCCCGTGCGAGTGCGCGTAATCCAGTCCCCGGCAGATTTGCCTGGAGTACTGGATCACGTTTTCGGTCGGCAGGATGTGCTGTTGCGCGAGCAACTCATGGAGCGTGGTGCCTTCAATAAACTCCATGGCGATATAGAACATCCCGTCCTGCTCGCCTGCGTCGAAAATGGTTACGATGTTGGGATGGCTGAGCACGCCGGCGTCGCGCGCTTCGTTCTGAAAGCGGCGCATGATCTCGGCTGTGTCCAATCCATGGACGTCAAGCCGCATCGTCTTGAGAGCTACCGTGCGGCCGATGGTGGGGTCCTTGGCCTTATAGACCACGCCCATGGCGCCGCGTCCAAGCTCGCCGATGATTTCGTATCTGCCAACCGCTGCTAAAAGAGGCATAAGGGCTTCAGCTCTATTATTCCCGACTCAGTGGCGCCCTCGCTTAATTCGGAATTGCACTATCGTCTCGGCACTTATGGAAGACAGAACCTTAAGTCATTCGAAAATAACTTGGCTCAGAGCCAAGGTCAATGTACCTTTTCACCTGATATGTGACTTTAGTAAGCACTAGAGACTGGTCGAACGGGAGCTTGCCTTTGCCGATCAAAAGCCTTCTGCTGCCTTTGCTCTTCGCGCCCATGTTGTTGATGGCACAATTTTTACACGCGGCATCTCCAATCCCTGACGGCGCGCGCGCCGCGGCCGCCCGGCAGGAGAAGCAACAGAAAAGAGCCGGTCCGGAGCAAGCCATCAAGCACGTGCTGCTCTCACAGGTGGACGCCTGGAACCATGGACGCCTTGAGGATTACATGCAGGGCTACTGGCGTTCGCCGGACCTGACATTTTTCTCCGGCGGAACGGTCACCAAAGGCTGGGAGCCGACCCTTGAGCGCTACCGCAAACGCTATCAAGGCGAAGGCAGGGAGATGGGGCGCCTGGACTTTCAGGACCTGAAGATTGATGTGCTCGGCGGGCGGGCGGCTGTGGTCACGGGCAAATGGCACCTCACTACCTCTGACGGCAAAAACC
>DATIWA010000086.1:0-2237 GCA_035465515.1 Candidatus Limnocylindrales bacterium
AGCGATGATCGCGTTTGTGAGCAGCGTAACAATATTGCCCACCAGGCCGGCGCTGAACCGGACCAGGGTTGCGCTGGCTTCGCCCAGTCTCTTCATGATGGCAGCATGAATATCCACGGAGGGGACCGGCAGATACTTCCCCAGCCAGTCGGTAACCCCCTGCAAGGCGTGGGCCAGATATGCAATGGGACCGCCCTGCCCGGCGCTTTTGGCAGCCAGCGTCTGGTAGAAAGCGGAGAGTTCATTGCTGACGGCCATCCCTACAAAGAAAAGCGGCAGCGCCGCGAGCACGAGAGCGGCAAGCATGCTGGCCAAAGCCGCCATGCTGGGGTTGCGGAAAATTCTCTGCGAATAGCGGTGCAGAGGGTGAAAGACAATGGCGACGACCAGCGCAAACAGAATGGGAGCGGCATACGGCCGGAAGATCAGATAGCAGAAGTAGAGGAAGACTGCGGAAAGCGCAGCAAGCAGCCAGGTCGTGCTACGGCCCTCTTTCATGCGTGTCCTCGTTCCGGGCGTCGCGTCCCCCGCAGCACGCGCGCCGCCAGCTTGAAAAGCTCAAACCACAGCACCCCCAGGAACCCTGCGGCCGCGGATACGGCGATGTCAACCGGGTGCATGTACGAAAAGCGGAACAGCGACCTGAGCGACGGGACGTATAGAACGGCAGCCAGCACCGCCAGCGCGCCCGCCGTCACCCACCAGAGCGCGGGGTTGGGCGAGCGCAAAGTCTGCCAGATGGTCCGCGACCACGAGCGGTTGGTGAAAATCAATGCAAGGTTGCCGGCGATCAGTGTGGAGAATGCAATGGCCCGGGAATCGTATTCATCGTGGCCCCACTGCAGCGCGACGCCGTACACGGCGAGTACGGTTGCCAGCACAGTCAGCCCCTGTAAGAGGCTGATGGCGACCCGCTTCCCGGTAAAAAGCTTTTCCTCGGGATCGCGCGGCGGGCGCTCCATCACATCAGCCTCTTCCGGCTCCGATTCAAACGCGATGGAGCAGGTGGGATCAATGATGAGTTCCAGGAACAAAACGTGCAGCGGCAGCAGGACCAGCGGCAGTTTCAGCAGCACGGGAATCAGGGTAATGCCGGCGATGGGCACGTGGATGGCGAGGACGTAGGCGGTGGCCTTTTTCAGATTGTCATAAATGCGGCGGCCGAGCCGGATGGCATTCACGATGGATGAAAAATCGTCGTCCAGCAGCACCAGAGACGCGGCCTCGCGCGCCACGTCCGTCCCGCGCGCGCCCATGGCGATGCCGATGTCAGCGGCCTTCAGCGCCGGCGCATCGTTCACGCCGTCACCCGTCATGGCAACGACTTCTCCCCGGGCTTTCAATGCGGTAACCAGCCTCAGCTTTTGCTCGGGAACGACCCGGGCAAAAATGTTCACGCTCTCCACACGCTGCCGAAGCTCGCTCTCACTCATCTGGTCCAGGTCTGCGCCGGTGATTACCTGGTGGCTGTCCTCAAGTCCGATTTGCGCGGCGATGTTCTGCGCGGTTACCGGGTAATCCCCGGTAATCATGACCACCCGCACGCCCGCACGGTAACACTCCTGGACGGCAGCGGGAGCCGAGGGGCGCACGGGATCTGCCAGGCCCACCAGTCCGATAAATTGCAAGGGAATGGCTCTCTGGTCCTGCGGAAGCGGTTGTGAAGCGTCTGCGCGGGCAACAGCGACGCCCAGCACCCGCAATCCTGAAGCCGCCATCTTCTGCGTTGCAGCAACGATCGGCTGCGATTCATCTGACGAAAGCCGGCAGAGCTGCACGATTGCCTCCGGCGCGCCTTTGGCAGCGATGACCACTTCGCTTTCGCCAGGAACTCCCCAGGCCCGGGACATGGCGGGCAAACCCGGAGAGAGCGGATATTCCCGCAGCAACTCCCAGTCGGCGTGGAGGTGTTCCGTGGAGTTCAGCCAACGCCGTCCCAGTTCAACCAGAGCTTTCTCCATGGGATCAAAGGGATCACGGCTGCTGGCCAGAATGCTGTACTCAACCAGCGGATGGAAATGATCGGGAAGCGGCGCAGCCGGATCAGAGATGGCGAGACTTTTATCGCCGGCGAACAGGGCCTGCACTCGCATGCGATTCATGGTCAGTGTGCCGGTCTTGTCCACGCAAAGTACGGTTGCAGATCCAAGAGTCTCAATGGCCGGCATGCGGCGGGTGAGCACCTGCTGGCGGGAGATCCGCCATGCGCCCATGGCCAGGAAGATCGTCAGCACAAC
>DATIWA010000087.1:0-3389 GCA_035465515.1 Candidatus Limnocylindrales bacterium
AAGACGTCCATGAGGAAAAGGTGGGTATCGGTTCCGCCGGAGATCACGCGGAATCCCTCATCCATCATTTTCTGGGCCAGGGCCTTCGCATTGGCGACGACCTGCCTGGCGTAGTCCTTGAATCCCGGCTGCAGCGCTTCATGAAAACAGACTGCTTTGGCGGCCATGATGTGCACCAGCGGCCCGCCCTGGATTCCAGGGAAGGTGGTCTTGTCCACGGCGGCGGCAAACTCCTGCTTGCACAGCACCATGCCGGAGCGCGGCCCGCGCAGCGTCTTGTGGGTTGTGGTGGTGACCACGTGGCAGTGCGGCACCGGAGAGGGATGCGCGCCTCCGGCGACCAGGCCGGCAAAGTGCGCCATGTCCACCATATATTTTGCGCCGACCTTGTCGGCAATCTGGCGCATGCGGGCGAAATCAATAATGCGGGCGTAGGCGCTGCCGCCACCCACAATCAGCTTGGGCCGCTCGCGCTCCGCAATCTGCTCCATCTCGTCATAGTCAATGGTTTCTGTGTCTTTGCGGACGCCGTAAGGAATGATCTTGTACATCTTGCCGGAGAAGTTAAGGGGGTGCCCGTGGGTGAGATGGCCGCCATGCGCCAGGTTCAGCCCCATGATGGAATCCCCCGGCTGCAACAGCGACATGTAAGCCGCCATGTTGGCCTGCGATCCGGAGTGCGGCTGAACGTTCACGTGCTCGGCGCCGAAAAGCTGCCTGGCGCGGTCACGCGCCAGGTTCTCCACCACATCCGTAAATTCGCAGCCGCCGTAATAACGCTTGCCGGGATAGCCCTCGGCGTACTTGTTAGTGAAGACCGAACCGGCCGCCTGCAACACCGCCTCGCTGACAAAGTTCTCCGAGGCAATCAGCTCGAGGCCTTCATGCTGGCGCTCTGCTTCACTGGCAATGGCTTTGGCAATCTCAGGATCAACTTCGGCGAGAGGGCGGGACATCCAGTCGTTTTTCATGACACAAGAATCTTACTAGCATCAAGGCGCGGTTGGGGAGGGTTGTGCCTGCGTGAGTCCCTCAACGTCGCTCAGCTTGCGGACCAGCCGGGTGGGCTGCTTGCTGCGGGGATCGCTCGGGCCGACGGTCCCGTGGAGGAATTCGACCTTGGTTTCCTTCGGGGCTGTAGCGGCTGCTCCCTCCGCAGGAACGGTGTAGGACGCCACAACAAACATCAGCTCGAGTTTGCGCACGGGCTGGATATTGGCGCTGACCACCACACAGAGCGGAAAGCTTTTGCCGCGATCTTCCGGCGTGCCGCTGCGCTCGCCGCAGTCGTCCACTTCGTATTGAGGCTGGGCAGGCTTGACCCGGTCCGCAAACCAGGCAGCAAACGGCTTGTCAGGAAGAGCGGGATCAAGCTGCGAAACCGGCGTCTGCTTGAGGCGTTCGATCCAGCTCTGCCGGTTTTTAACGGTGTTCTGTGGATGCATTGCGGCGGACATCACCAGGAACGAAAGCAACATTGCCAGGTTTTTCAAGCTCAAGGGACGCTCCTTCACTATTCATGCTGAACGGCGCCGCCGGCTGTCCTTGCGTAAATTTCGGGATCGTGGCGCTCCATCCATCTTTCCGGCGCCTTGAGTTCGAGAAACCCGAACTTCTTGTACAAACCGTGGGCGTCCCGGGTGGCCAGCATCCAGCGGCGAAGCCCTTGCAGGTCAGGATGGGCGGTGATGCACTCCATCAGCCACCTGGAGAGCCCGCGGCCGCGATAAGGTTCCATCACAAAAACATCGGCCAGGTAGGCGAACGTGGCGCGGTCCGTAATGACGCGGGCGAACCCTGCCTGCTCCCATCCTTTATAAACCCCGAAGCAGAGCGAGTGTTGTATGGAGCATTCCACGGTTTCAAGCGGAATGCCCTTCGCCCAATAGGAGCCGGTCAGAAAGCGATGCACGGCAGCCACATTGATCCGCGCAGGATCGGTGGTGATTTCAAACTCGCCACGCTGCCACGAGCAAAATTGCATTACGGTTTGACCGCGACCGGGACAGCCTGGCCCTGTTCGTGTTCCAGATCAGCGATTTTCGCCACCCTGCGGGCATGCCTGCCGCCGGCGAATTGCGTGGCCAGCCAGCGGTCAACGATGGCGAAAGCCTGGTCCTCTTTCAGAATGCGCGCTCCCAGCGCGAGCACGTTGGCATTGTTGTGCTCGCGGGACATCTGGGCCTCATATTCGCTGGAAACATTGGCGGCGCGAATGCCGTCAACCTTGTTCGCCGCCATGGCCATGCCGATCCCGCTGCCGCACACCAGAATACCGAGGTCGGCGCGATTCCCGGCCACGTCATGGGCGACCAGCGCGGCGTAGTCGGGGTAATCCACGGATTCGCCGGAATTCGTGCCCTCGTCGCGCACCTCGATGCCCTTGCCCTGAAGGTGCTGCCTGATTCTGTCTTTCAACTCGTAACCGGCGTGGTCGGCTCCCAGCGCAATTCTCATGGCAACAATTCTACGCGGCAGGCCCGGAAGGTCAACGCCTTCCGGGTGGCGCATGAATGTGCACTTGTGATTACCCGTTAAGGCATTTGTCGGCTTGTGCCTGAATCGAATTTCATCGCATAATCACGGCCAGTCTTCCTCAAAAACTTTTAGAGGTGATTATGGCCACAAGGCCCGCTGCGCCGGAACCGGATTTGACCGGCGATACCCGAATTGCCAAAGCGCCGCTCAAGTACATTCAGTTTGAAATCTCCAACCTGATCGCGCACATCACCATGAGTCACGCGCCGCATAACGTGCTCACGGTGCCCATGATGAAGGAGATGGCGGAGGCCATTGAAAGCCTGAACGGCCGCAATGACGTCAAGGCCATCCTGCTGACGTCATCACAGCAGGCATTTTCGGCGGGGATTTCTCTTGAAGATTCGCGACCGGACCGCGTGTTCCAGACGCTGGACGCCTTCACGCGCGTGTTCCAGGCCATGGTAGACATTTCCAAGCCGGTGGTGGTGGTTGTGAACGGGCCGGCCATTGGAGCCGGATCAGAGCTGGTGGGATTCGGAGACGTGGTCATCGCCACGCCCAAAGCCAAGTTTGCCCAGCCGGAAGTAAAACTGGGAGTCTTTCCGCCTTTTGCCGCGGTCATGCTGCCGCAGATCATCGGGCAGAAAAAGACTTACGAACTCATCCTCACCGGCGAAGCCCTGTCCGCGGAAGACGCGCTGCGGTTCGGCTTTGTAAATAAGGTCGTGGCGGAAGCGGACCTGCAATCCCACGTGGACGTTCTGATGGCGCGCATCTCCGAATTCAGCGGGCCGGTGCTGGAAGTGACCAAACGCGTGATTGCCAGCTCCATCGGCCAGCCGTTGAAGCAGGCCATGAAGACCTCGCAGGACCTTTACCTCAACGAACTGATGAACCTTGAAGACGTG
>DATIWA010000088.1:0-3757 GCA_035465515.1 Candidatus Limnocylindrales bacterium
GCGGCATTCTCTGACCATGTCACCAGCAGGCGCGCCAGCTTTTCTTCCACTGACCCGGAAAGGCCAAGGCAGCGGATGCCTTCCTGGGCGGCCCGGCAGTCGGCGGTGAGTTGTCCGGCGGCTTTCAGGGCGGCGTCGCTGTGCTCCGATATGTAACGCATGAAATCCTTGGTGGCCATGAAGTTTACCTGGCACGATTCCAGCAGTTCCGCCGTTTCTTCATGTTCCCGGCTGGCCAGCGCCGCCTCAAGTCCCAGCACCTCACCGGGATGGGCGACTTTTAAGATGATGACCTTGCCTTGCTTGGAAGAGGTGTAGATTTTTGCCCTGCCATTGCACAGAATGAAGACGCCGCGCGGCTGCTGGCCCTCGATATACAGAAGCGTCCCCATGGGGTAGATGGAAGTGGATTTGCTGCGCTGCAAATGCTGGAGAGCGTCCGGCCCGACATTGCAGAATTCCCGCTTGTGGCGCAGGGGACAAGTGGTGCAATTTTCCTGGATGTCGAACCCGTACGGCGACCGCATACAGCACCTTCTTGTCGTTTATCCGGTCTTCAAACACAGGGGGGCCCGCCAGCACGTTCAAGCCTGACCGTTCAGCCTTAAGTTTGGGGTTTCTTTCGCTTTGAATGCCGTGATGCCGGTCACGTCACTCATGCTTGTCTTTCGTGGGGCACAATCAGCACCGGGCGGGGAGCTGTGCAGGAAACTTCATATGCAGTGCCTCCCACAAAGTGGCTGGCCAGCCCGGAAACCGCCCCGAAGCCACGCGCCCCCATCACGATCAGATCAGCCCCGAGCTCCGCGGCAGCCTCGCAGATCTGCCGGCCGGGCTCGCCGAACCGCACCAGGCAATCGGCATGGCCCAGCGCTCCAGTGTGATCGTGCCGGTGACTGCGCAGCCAGTCCTCCAGCTTTTGCAGGTCCATGATGCGGCTAAAAGAAAACCCCTCGCTCTCTACCGGGTCCACATGGAGCGCGACAAGTTCTCCCTGGTTGTCATCGGCAATTCCAGCCGCGTAATGCAATGCCGTGCTGGAGATTTCCGACATATCGGTGGCGTACAGCACCTGCTGGAAACGCGGTTCACGGGGTTCGCTCTCAAGATATCCCGGCGGAAGCACCAGCACAGGCCAGCGTGCGCGGCGAAAAACCTCTTCCGCCACCGAACCGGCCAGCCATTTGCGCAGGCCCTTGCGCGCGTGCGTGGACAAAATCACCAGATCGGGCCGGCGTTCCTCGAGATCGCCAAGAAGGCCGGCGATTCCCGACTCATTGATCAGCACCATGGAGACCACATCCTGCAATTGGTGGCGCGAGATCAACTCCCGGCTCTGCTGCTCCGCATCTTCGCGCGGCGGCAGTCCGCTGCCCGGCCAGTTGGGTAGCGGCTCGGGAGGAACACTTACGTAAAACTCCGGAGCGTACGCGTGCGCCAGCAGCAGGTCAGAACCATACTGTTTTGCCAGTGATGCCGCGAAGAGCAATGGCGCCTCCGAAGCGCTCCCCAGGTCGGTCAGCAACGCAATCTTCTTGAATTCCACATGTCGAGGGGTCATGACGGCTTGCGACTTCATGGCGTTTCTCCGTTCTGCTTCTTCAGGCCGCTATTTTTACGGCCTTGGCGGCGCGCGCTTTTACGCGCGAGCAAATGGCCGCCATGGTCTTGCGGAAATCCTCTTCCCGGCCCGCTTTGTGGCGGACGATGTCTCCCAGGGAGAGCATGCCCAGCAACTCAAAATCGCGATTGACCACCGGAAGCCGGCGCACCCGCGCGCGCCTCATGCGGGCAAGCGCTGTTTCCACGGTGTCTGACGGCCAGCACGCCGTGAGATTTCTTTCCATCAGCTCGCCTACCCGCACTGTCCTGGGATCGCGATCTTCAGCCAGCACTTTCAGGCACAGATCGCGGTCCGTCACAACGCCCAGGAGCCGCGAAGGCTGCCGGACGCCTTCTGTGACGGGAATGATTCCGGTATCAAAGCGTTTCATGAGGCTGGCCGCTACCTGCACAAAATCTTCCCCCGTGCAGGTGGCGGGGGCTTTCGTCATCACTTGTTCGACCTTCATAATCCACCTCGTTGATGCGCAGCGTTCTCAAGCTGCAACAGCCTCGGCAGGCCCCGCGGCCCTGGGCGCTTTGATTTCCAGTACACCATCGGTCAGATTGGCGGTTGTCGTTTCTGGATCCACTTTCACCGGAAGCGGAATTTGGCGAAATATCCGTCTGGACCGGGTCTCAGTGATATGCGTCTTCGCTTCTTCCTTCTCGATCTCCTGCGCCTGAACGCCTTTGATGATCAGCAGTTCCGGTTCGAGATTGACTTCCAGTTCCTCGGGCTTGAAGCCGGGCGCCTCGGCACGCACCATGACAAATCCGTTCTTCTCGGTGACTTCCACGCTGACCGGTTCCAGCAGTTCCTTTTCCGCGCTGAACCAGTCATCCAGATCGTGCCCGATTTCGCGGCCCCGTGCCTCGAACAACTCATAAGCTCGCCGCTCGATGCACTTTGTAAACTCGCTGATCTCCTGCCAGAAGGCATCCAGAGACTTGGGGCGCAGCGGAAGCTCTGTCTGCATAGGTACAAGTGCAGCCTGCGTTTTCATGGAGAACCTCCTGATTGTCCTACGCTATCTTGTTATGCCCGGCAAATGTTTGGTGTGACCGCAGTTACCGCCGCGTGTGACCGGGGTCACCCGGCAATGAAAGAAAGCGGGATTGTCCGTGACTGCCGTCACAGGAAGGCTGTGCTTCAATCGTCTAAGCTGGGTATTCCGTAGCACGAGTAGGTCCTTATGAAGACCATCGGCGTTAGTACCTGTGGCGGCGACTGCCCCGGTTTGAATGCGGTTATTCATTCAGTGGTGAAGGCCGCGGTCCTGGGTCATGGCTGGCGGGTGCTGGGAATTCAGGACAGCTTTGAAGGGCTGGTCTGGCCGGAGAGAGTGCGGGAATTGAAGCTGGATGACGTGAGCGGGCTTCTCTCTCGCGGGGGCACCATCCTGGGGACCACCAACCGCCTGAATCCGCTGCGCTATGAACTCAGGGAGAATGGCGCTCTCCGTACCTGCAACCTTGCCGACCGCTGCGTGGCCAACGCGAAAATGCTGGGGCTGGACGGCCTCGTCGTGGTGGGCGGAGACGGCACCATGCGGATCGCCCTGGAGTTGTATCGCCGCGGCCTGCCCCTGGTGGGCATTCCCAAGACTATTGACAATGATCTCCAGGGCACGGAAATCAGTTTTGGTTTTGACACGGCTCTCTACACGGCAACGGAAGCCATTGACAAGATCCATACTTCGGCCGAGTCGCACCACCGCGTGATGCTGGTGGAGCTGATGGGCCGCAATGCAGGGTGGATCGCGCTCCAGGCCGGCATTGCCTCTGGCGCTGACGTGATCCTGCTTCCGGAGATCCCGTTCCACATCAGCAAAGTGTGTGAGGAGGTCCTGCGCAGGGAGAAAGCCGGCCGGAATTTCACCATTGTCGCCGTGGCCGAAGGAATCAAACTGCCGCCGGAGCTTCATGCCGAATTTGACCGGCAGCAGCATCCGCCCGGCTGCCCGAAGAGCGTCAGCGAGGTGCTGCGCGAGGTCATCGCCTGCCGCACCGGCAAGGAATCCAGATTGACGGTGCTGGGCTATATCCAGCGCGGCGGCGTCCCAACGCCCTTTGATCGCATCCTGTGCACGCGCTTCGGCGTTGCGGCAACGGAACTTATCGCGCGCAACGAATTTGGCCGTATGGTCTGCCT
>DATIWA010000089.1:0-7120 GCA_035465515.1 Candidatus Limnocylindrales bacterium
TTGAGAAGATGACCACGCCGCAGCAGCCTCCCAACGCGGTTGACGTTCGCGGGCTGGGGTGGGACATAGATTCGCCGTTTTCAACCAACCGCGGAGAGCTGCTGCCGGTGGGTTCGTTCGGGCACACCGGTTACACCGGAACCTCGATGTGGATTGATCCGTACACAAATACCTACATCATCCTGCTTACCAACACAGTACGCCCGCGGCCGGCGAACTCGCCCGTGGTTTCCTTGCGTGCTCGTGTGGCAACCGCCGTGGCGGCGACCCTTAACCTGGATGCCAGTTCGGCGGCCAGAGACAAGCTGCTGACCATCACCGGATACAGCGAACTGGCAGCAGGAGCACGGCACCTGAACTCTCGCAACGGCCATGTGCTCGCCGGGATTGATGTGCTTGAGAAAGAAAATTTTGCCGGACTGAAGCAAGGCAAGGAACAAATGACGATCGGGCTGCTGACCAATCAGACCGGATTGGACGCAGACGGCAAGCGCACGATTGACGTCCTGGCGGCCGCGCCGGGCATCAAGCTGGCAGCAATCTTCAGTCCTGAGCACGGTATTTTCGGCGCCGCGGATACTACAAAGATTGATGACACAACGGATTCCGCCACGGGAGTTCCGGTGTACAGCCTTTACGGCGCAACCGATGCGAAGCGCCGCCCGCCGGTGGATGTGTTGAGGAAGCTGGACGCGGTGGTCATGGACATTCAGGACGCGGGCGCCCGCTTCTACACTTACGAAACAACGCTGGGTTATCTGCTGGAAGCCGCCGCGCAGGCGAATACTGAAGTGATTGTGCTGGACCGTCCTGATCCCATCACCGGATCATTGGTCCAGGGGCCTGTTTCCCAGGAGGACCTGCGGAACTTCACCAACTATCATCCTGTTCCCGTACGCCATGGGATGACGCTGGGCGAGCTGGCGCAGATGTTCAATACGGAACGGAAAATCGGCGCCCGCCTGCGGGTGGTCCCCATGCAGGGCTGGCTGCGCGGGGACTGGTTTGATTCAACAGGGATGATGTGGACCAATCCTTCGCCCAACCTGCGTTCCGTGAATGAAGCGGCGTTGTATCCGGGAGTCGCGCTGGTGGAGGGGACCAATGTCTCCGTCGGTCGCGGCACAAATACGCCATTCGAACTGGTGGGCGCGCCGTGGATTGACCCGCGGGCCTTTGCCGAATACCTGAATGCCCGGCTGATTGCGGGAGTCCGCTTTGTGCCTGTGACTTTTACGCCGGCCGGCGGTCCCTATGCCAAACAGCGGTGCGGCGGGGTGAACCTGATCGTCACCGACCGAAACCTGCTGGATGCCCCGGAGCTGGGAATCGAACTGGCCGTGGCCCTGAAAAAACTTTACCCCGAAAACTGGAAGATGGAGCGCATGATTGAAATCCTGGCCAACCGCGCGGTATTCGACGCCGTTGCGCAGGGCAGCGATCCACGCATCATCGTCCAGGGGTGGCAGGACGAGGTCCAGAAATTCCGCGTCCTGCGAGCCAGGTATTTGTTGTACAAGTAAGCTCAAACTATACTGTCCCGCATGGACCTTCACATCGGAACGTCGGGATGGTCTTATCCAGGCTGGAAGCCTGCGTTCTTTCCGGAAAAGCTGCCGGCCAAGCGGTTCCTGGAGTTCTATTCCACACAACTGAACGCGGTTGAACTGAATGCAACGTTCCGCCGCATGCCCACGCCGAGCGCCATCGCCGGGTGGGTCGGAGCCACTCCCGAGGATTTCCGTTTCGCCGCCAAGGCGCACCAGTCCATCACTCACTTCAAGCGATTGAAAGGCGCTGATGAATCGCTGAGGTTCTTTCTCCAGAGCCTTGAGCCGATGCGCCAATCCGGCAAACTGGGGCCGATCCTGTTCCAGGTCCCGCCCAATCTCAAGTGCGACCTGGCGCTGCTGGAGAGCTTTGTCCGCCCGTTGCCGCAGGCTTATCAGTTTGCGTTCGAATTCCGGCATGAGAGCTGGTTCAGCGAAGCCGTCTTTGGCATATTGCGGAGCAAGAATGTGGCGCTGTGCTGGGCCGAAAGCGAGAAGATAAACACCCCGAAGGTGGTTACGTCCGACTTCCTCTATTACCGTTTTCGCGAGCCGGAATACAGCACGCCGGACCTGGACAAATTGGCGGAAGAATTGAAGACGCGGAGCGGCCAGCAAGAGGTATATGCATTCTTCAAGCATGAAGAGCAGCCGGAGAGCGCATTAAACGCGGTCACGGTCGCGCGGCGGAACGGCATTGCAGCCAAACCGTTTGCCATGCCGGAAAAGAAGGTCGCGTCGAAAAAGAAGGCTGGATGACGGCGAACCCGGCAGCACAGCCGGCATCTGAACCACGCTGGTTATTTGCCAACGGGCTGCACGGAAGCATACTGGACAAGTGGCGTCTGATAACGGCAGAGCGTTAAGAGGGTTTCTCGACTACTTGCGCGTCGAAAAAGGCCTGGCTCCGCTGAGCATTGCCTCCTACCAATCAGATATCACGCAATTCGCGGAATTTCTTGAGGAGCGGCGCCGCCAGTTATTGCAGGCCCGCAGGGAAGACGTCAGGGCCTTTCTCAGCCAGTTGTTTGCCAACGGCGTGCGCGACCGCTCGGTGGCGCGCAAGCTCTCAACTCTCAGGCACTTTTACAAATACCTTTTGCTGGACCGGCTGAACAAACATGACCCCACGCTGGACATTGATTCGCCCCGGCAGTGGAAGATATTGCCGAAGTCGCTGGCGGGGAGCGAGATCGATTCCATGGTGCAGTCGCTCCAGGCACAGCCGGATTCCCGGGCGGCAGCAGTCCTGGCGCAGCGCGACCAGGCCATCCTGGAGATGCTTTATGCGGCAGGTCTGCGCGTTTCCGAAGTCATCAACGTCAAGCTGGAGGACCTGAAGCTGGAGTTCGGGCACGTCCTGGTACGCGGCAAAGGAGACAAAGAGCGTCTGGTGCCATTAGGACGCGCCGCGCAGGACGCCATACGACGGTACCTGGAAAATGGGCGTGACGCCCTGCTGAACGGCAAGATTTCGCCGATGCTGTTTGTGCGCCGGGGCGGCGGCCGGCTCACGCGGCAACGCGTCTGGCAAATGGTGAATGCAGCTTCGGCCGGAGGACGGCATGCCAGTCCGCACATGCTTCGCCATAGCTGCGCCACCCACATGGTGGAAAATGGCGCGGACCTCCGTACCGTGCAGACCATTCTTGGCCATGCCGACGTTTCCACCACGCAGATCTATACTCACGTTGCCCTTGATCGTTTGAAGAACGTGTATCGCCAGTTCCATCCCAGGGCCAGGAACAGGAAAAGAACCGCGGAAGGCCATGAAGGATAACCGGCAGCAGATCAGCACGGAAATCAGAAAAGGGATTGAAAAATTCCTGCTCCATCTGCGCGCTGAGCGCAATGCCTCTGCCCATACCCTGCGGGCGTACGGCAACGAACTCTATCGCTTTGGCGAATACCTGGGGCCGGAGATCCGGTGGAAAGAAATTGACCACGTATTGATCCGCGGCTTTCTTTCCCATTTGCACGATTCGGGGCTGAGCAAGGTCTCGGTGGCGCGGGCGCTGGCATCCACCCGTTCTTTATATAAGTGGCTGGCGCGGGAAGGCGTGGTGCAGCAGAACCCGGCAAAGCTGGTATCCACGCCCAAGCTACCGAAGAAGCTGCCGCGAGTGCCAACCACCGAGGAAATGAACGGGCTGCTCAACAGTGACCTGGGTGAAAGCGCGGCCTTCCCGGAGCGCGACCGCGCCATCTTTGAGCTGCTCTACGGCTGCGGGCTGCGCAATTCGGAACTGGTCGGCATTGAGTTGGGCGATATTGAAGACGCCAACGGCGTAATTCTGGTCCGCGGCAAGGGCAAGAAACAGCGTTATGTGCCTCTGGAGGGCGCTGCGGCGGAGGCGCTGGAGGCATACCGCAAAGCGCGGCAGAGCCTGCTGAACAGGACCGGCAAGTCCGCGCGCCGACTCTTCCTGAATCAGCGAGGCAGTCCGCTGACCACGCGGAGCGTGGGGCGAATCGTGAAGCAAATTGCTGTCGCGAAGGGGCTGCCCCCTGACATCCATCCGCATACGCTGCGCCATGCTTTTGGGACCCATATGCTGGCGGAGGGCGCGGACCTGCGGGCCATCCAGGAATTACTGGGTCATGAGCGGCTTTCTACCACGCAGAAGTACACGCAGCTTTCCGTGACACACATCATGGAAGTGTATGACCGGACTCATCCCCGGGCGAAATAGCTACAGGCCATTGCCCGCGCGCACGGGCCACGCGCCCATGCTGATATCATCTTCTTCCAGTCTTCGAGAGGTGCTCCATGAACGTTCGAATTTGCTGCACATTTCTGGCGCTGATGTGCAGTGTTGCTGCCGCTCAGAAGCCAGCCGCTTCTCCCAGGCCCGGCCCAAAACGGGCAGCGGCTTCTGTCCAGAGACCCAGCCGGGAGCAGGTGATCAAGCTGCTGGGCCTGCTTCAGATTCCGGACGGGCTTCAGATGACTCTGGATGCAATGAAGGTCGAGATGAAGTCTGAGGCCGAACAGATGTTCCGGGACAAGATTAATTCCCCCACGGCGGAGCAATTGAAGACCCTGAATTCCATTGTGGACGAAGAATTCGCCCAGATCAAAATGGACGATCTGATTGAGCAGGTCGTGCCTATTTATCAAAACCATCTGACCCGGTCTGACGTTGCGGCGCTTACGGCGTTCTATACTTCGCCGGTGGGACAAAAGATTCGCCGCGAGCAGCCGGCCATGGTCCGGGAAAGCATGCAGGTGACTGCCGAGGGCCAGAAGAAGAAAATGCAACTGCTTGTGACCAAGCTTGAGCTGAGAATACAGCGCTTGATTCAAGACGGCCAGGCCGGCCCGGGGCAGAAGAAGTAATTTAGCGCTGGCGCTAAATTCACGCCATGAGGAATTGGAGCGCCCTTGCCGCGGCCCGATTCGAATCGCAATCACCGGGAAACAGCAGCAGTTTCCGCCGGGTGCTCCCGGGCGCGCGCGGCCTCCCTTGATTCCCTGCCGGCTTCCAGCGTGACATCTTTCGGGCCAAATTTGATTCCAATCTTCTTCAGGAAATCATTGGGAGGAACTCCGCCGGCAAAGATCCAGGTGAAATCGTTGGCAATCTCCTGGAGCCTGCCCTGGACGTCCAGCACCACGGATTCGGGCTTGAATTCGACAGGGATGGAGCTGAAGATCACCTTTAGCCTGCCGTTCTTCATGTAGTCCTCAACGCGTTTGGCGTTGCGCTCCTTGATCCGGCCGAAAAGCCCCTGCCTGTAGGAAAGCGTGACCGTGTTGCCGGACTGGTTGGCCAAGCCCATGGCCGCTTCCACGGCGCTGTCTCCCCCGCCAACGATGAGAACATTCTTGTTGGTGTAGTGGTCGGCCTCGATGAGCCGGTACATGACCTTGGGCAGTTCTTCTCCTTTTACGCCCAGTTTCCGCGGATCGCCGGCGCGACCGAGGGCAAGGACAACAGAGAGCGCCCGGTATTGCCGCGACTGGGTGGAGACGGTGAAGATGCCATCGTCACTCCTTCTAATGTCGTCTACCTTCTCACCGGTGGTGGCATTAAAGTCCGCGCGGTTCAGCACCATGTCCCAGAACGCGAGCAAGTGCTCCTTGGAGAGCTGCATCTTGTTGAACTTGCCATACATGGGAAATTCCACCGGACTGGTCATGACCAGTTTCTGCCGTGGATATTTGGCTACAGTGCCGCCGATTTCATCGCGCTCAATGGTGATGTATCTGAGTTTTCTCTCAATGGCACGCAGAGAAGCGCTGATCCCCGCGGGACCCGCGCCAACAATGACGACGTCATAGACGTCGGCTGCTCTGTTTGTTTTCTGCGCCAGCCGGTTGGCGACTGTATCTATGCAGGCGCGGCCCTGGTTGACCGCGTTTTTGATCAAGGCCAGCCCGCCGAGTTCACCGGCGATGAACAGGTTGCGGATGCTGGTTTCATAGTCCTGCGAAAGGTAAGGCATGTCAGCCCCCATGCTGGGGCTGGCCATCACCATGGTGATGGCGCCCACCGGGCAGGCTTCTGCGCAGAGCCCATGGCCTATGCATTTATGCCCGTTGGCGATGACCGCCTGGCCGCCGAGCATGGCGAGCACATCGCCTTCCGGGCACACGCCGGTGCAGGTGGCGCAACCGATGCAGTAGCGGGTATCAATGTGCGGGTGCTGCCCGCGCGGGCCTTCGGAAAAGACTTTGCCTTTCTCCAGGGCCTGGCGCGCGAGTTCTTCCCGCTGCTTCTGGCTCTTGAGGTAGCCGCGAAGAAAGAACAGCGTGACCAGGGCGGCAAAAATGAAAGCAACCATCGTATCCATGGCTTACCTGAACCCAAACACCAGCGCAATGACCACATGCATCAGGGCCAGCACGGCAAATGAGTAGCTGAACGGACGGTGGACCACATGCCAGAGATGCAGGATCTGCTGCGACTTGGCCAGGAACACCAGCTTCTTGGAAAGCCGGGCCTGCTCGCGGGCCACGGCGATAATCCGCTCCAGTTCGCGATTGCGCGATGCGAGCACTCCTCCCAGGGTTAGACAGGTATCAATGAATCCCAGGGCCTGACGGCGCAGCCGGGCAACGCGCAGCGGCCTCTTCAAGTCAATCCAGAGCAGGGCGCAGAAGGCGCGCAATGCGGACTCGCGCTCCACGTATCTGGCGGCAGGAAGCCGGAACAGGCTGGCAAGGTCGCCCGATCGGACCAGCCTTTGCGAGGCAAGCTTTTCCGTGAGGCTGTCCTGAAGGGCCTTGAGTTCCTGGAGCGAGAGTTCAACGGAGTTCCGGCTGCGCGGGATTTGCGCGTAGATATACCGGCCGACGATCCCGCTGGCCGCGACGGCAAACATGATCCAGTACGCCATGCCTGCCAGGCCGCTGAACTTGAAGGAAGCATGGAAGGCTATGACCACCGGAGCCGTGAGCCCGATCAGGACATGGAAATTGAACCAGTGACGCGAGTTGCCGATGCTGTTGAGCCACTTCCATCGCTTACGCAGGGGATAGAGGAAGATGAGGCAGAAGAGGAACACCCCAAACACGCCGAGCGATAGTCCGATCAACCCAGCGGGGCGCAGCATTGCATGCTTCG